>CAZMBG010000067.1:0-5921 GCA_964564615.1 uncultured Candidatus Planktophila sp. | reverse complement strand
TTTTTACATCGCTCCAGGTCGGAGACCCGTTTAGTCCTAAGTCGGTTGCCGATGTCGCAGTACTTGCGCGGTTATAAATCGTTGTTCCGCTTCCTTCATTAAAGTCGTAATAGAGCAATAATCCAGTAGTTGTGGGGGAAATGTATGAATGCATATCCGATTTAATTTGCGCCGCGCTTCTATCAACAGTAAAGACCGCGACTTGATCAATTTGACCTGAAAATTGCCCACTGAAAGAGACGCCATCCGCCGAGGTTCCGCCGATGACGAGAGGCGCATTTGAAGTATCAAAGACTCCTCCATTGAGCGAATCATCATCTCCTGTAAAAATGAGAGTTCCATCAAGATAGAAATTAGCTGTCGTCGCGCCCGTGGCGCGCGTTACCGCAACATGGTGCCATTCATTCAAATCTGCAGTAACTCCCGTATCAATACCAACCCAAGATGCAGCCGTACCTTTAAATTCATACATCCATTTGCCAGCTGAATTAATACCGAAGGTGTACTCAGAATCTTTGGTAATTATTAAATTGCGCCTTGCTGAATCATAAGAGGTTGGATAGACCCATGCTTCAAGGGTAATTGCATTGGTGACATGTTGGGCCGAGTTATTGGCAACCCACGCTCTACTTGTTGTAGAGGTTGTGAGCGCTGTATCTGTTTCAAATGCAGATCCGCCTGTAAAAGTTCTACTCTCCGTGACAGAGCTGTAACCGGATGCTGAATAAGTAATTGTGTAGCTCTGACCCGATGTGCCATTAACACCTAAATTATCGAAGGTTGCTATACCTTGAATCGCAGTTGCAGAGGAAGTGCCAATGAGTTGGCCATTTGTACCTGAAACAGTTGCAGTGATTACTGTGGTGTTATCTGATGTAACGGTCTGACCATTTGCATCTCTAATAACTATCTGTGGCTGAGTTGGAAAGCTTTGACCAAGGCGCGAACCAACAGAAGATCGAAAGATTGAAATATTGTTGGCGCTCGATGCAGAGAGTGAAATTCCATATTTTCGCGCCAGGTAAGTCTCAACCTTGATGATGTCAGAGGTTGCCAAAATAGTTGGATAGGAAATCACTTCAGCAATTTCAAAGTCTGAAACCTCATTGGGAAAATTACCGGTATTGACAACTACCTGGTGCCCTGCAACATTTGTAGCGGCAGTAACTGTGCGATCTACTCCGAATGCTCGATATCGGCCATTGCATGTCGATGTACTTGAGCTCTTATATCCGCAGTCTGCGCCCAGTAACCAGTTATTTCCAGCAGAGCCAGAAAGCTCAGAAATTGAGTTATCAAGTTGGGTGACCCAGCCTTCGTGATAGGCAACTCCAGCAGCACACGCCCAGAATCCTGATAGCCAGTTACCAGAGAGACTTGAGAAGATACGGTTGCGCTTATCGGCGTTGTTCACTGTGTGGTTTGTTGTGTTAGAACATGATGTAGTGGTTGTATACCCAGCCTGTTGGGGTGCATAGCGAGCAACATATAAAAATGTGTAATCAGCAGGATTGGTTGCATTTCCATATGCGATCGTCGTAGGAAATGTAATTGTGGTTAAGTAAGAACCGCGGACTGCAACGACAGCTTTGCTTGCTCCTAAGGTGCCTGCGGTATTAGTGACTTTGGTAGCGCTAGAACTAATTGTGGCAGCAGTACCACCACTTGCTTCAGGCCAGGTCGTGGCCCCCGAGGTGTAACTCTCTGCTAGGTAGCGATAGACAGTTCCAAGGCCAGTGGGGAAATCATTGGCATCTGCTGCGTATGAGGAATCGATTGCGAGATGTGGGGCCACAATGGGCGCTGCCACGCTCTGAAAAAAACTCAGAATGAGGGTGGTGATGAGGGCTCTGATAACACTGGTGCGCTGTGCGCGACCACGAAATATCACAGCAGCCTCCCTCGAAAGTAGGAGCTGAGTCTAAAGGGGCAGCGAGAAAAAGGTAATAAATCTCTCTTCCAACTGGCAGGTTGTGTAGAAAACGTGAGGATTATTGGGACTCGGATGCCGCCAATTGGCCGCAAGCGCCATCAATTTCACGGCCGCGAGTATCGCGAACAGTGACAGGTACGCCATAACTTTCGAGAATGCGCACAAACTCTGCCTCATCTTCTCGGCGAGACGCAGTCCACTTGGAACCAGGTGTTGGATTAAGTGGAATTAAATTGACATGCGCCTCTCTATTTTTTAAGAGTCGACCCAATAAATCAGCACGCCAAGCTTGATCGTTAATATCACGAATAAGCGCATACTCGATTGAGTAACGACGTCCGGTTTTCTTTTCGTACTTATCTGCAGCCTCTAGAACTTCGCGCACTTTAAATCGATTATTAATTGGAACTAATGAATCACGCAATTCGTCATCAGGAGTATGTAATGAAACTGCGAGTGTGCAGTTAATGCCTTCCTCCATTAGCTTTTCAATTCCATTCACTAATCCGACCGTGGAGACGGTGACGGAACGTGCAGAGATACCGAGTCCGCTCGGATTAGGATCAGTGATGTTATGCAAAGTACGAATGACTGCGTTGTAATTAGCTAACGGCTCGCCCATTCCCATAAAAACAATGTTGGATAGTCGGGTTGGTCCACCAGGTAAATCGCCGCGAGCGCAAACGCGAGCAGCTTGAACAATCTGTTCGGTGATTTCAGCAGCAGAGAGGTTGCGCTTTAATCCACCTTGACCGGTTGCGCAGAATGGACAATCCATACCGCAGCCAGCTTGAGATGAAATACAGACAGTTGTGCGCTCTGAATAACGCATTAAAACTGATTCGACCAGGGTTCCATCGTGCAACTTCCAGAGATCTTTACGCGTCATTCCCCCGTCGGTAGTGCGAGTAGTTACGAGCGTCATTAATTGCGGGGTCAGTGCATCTGCAATTTTCTGACGTTCAGCAGCAGGGATATCTGTCCACTCATCTGGATTCGTTGAAAGATGTGAGAAGTAATGAGTCTCTACTTGATTTGCGCGAAATGCTTGGAACCCAAGTTCCTTCGCCCATTCTTTCCGGTCTACCGGCGATAAATCAGCCAGATGCTTTGGTGGTTTCTTTCGTTGAACTGGCTCATCGAAAACTAAACGCAACTCGTTGGTCATAGAATTCCTGAATCTTGCGCGCGGCGCACAATTTCAAGAGCGAGCCATAAAGCTGGGGCTGCAAAGAGAATTGAGTCGATACGATCGAGAACTCCACCGTGGCCAGGTAGAAGTGTGCCCATATCTTTAATAGCCAAATCTCGCTTAATTGCCGACTCAATTAAGTCTCCCGAGGTACCTGAGACGACTACAAGTAAACCAGCTAACGCGCCAATCCAGGTTTCAGCGTTAAGAATGTAATGGAACGAGATAGCACCGGCAGTAGTCGTGAAAATAACGGATCCAATAAAACCTTCCCACGTCTTCTTCGGGCTAATTTTTGGAGCTAAATAGTGTTTGCCAATTGCTAAACCAGTGAGATAAGCAAAGGTGTCATTGCAAGCGATCAAAATAACAAAAGTCATTACTCGCTCTAGACCATTATGTGGACGTGCTAAGAGAATGAGAAAACCGGCAAGAAAAGGAATGTAGATAAGCGTGAGCGCATATGCTGAAGCATTACGGATGAAATTTTCTGAACCACGTGGCAATAAGTAAGCGAGTAACCACGGCAAGGCGATCACCAGCGCGATTGCCAAGCCATTCACTCCCCCAAACCAGGCGGCAGTGGCCATACCAAGCGATGCGAGCGAAAGACCCAAGAAAGATAGATTGATGTCATTAGCTTTGAGCGCTTGTTGCATCTCTCGCACTCCCAGCACCATAGCTAGCGCAACAATGGCAGCGAAAATAATGCGATAGGTGGCTAGCGCTGTCCAGACCAGAACAATCAGACCCACCGATACTGCAATGGATGGTAATAACTTTCGACCAGCGCGCTTATTGATGGCGTCGTTAATCGAATGTAAATCAGACATAAGGCAAATCCAATCGAGGTTAGACCTCGAGTAGCTCCGCTTCCTTATGCTTAAGTAATTCATCAATCTTAGCGACGTGATCTGCCGTAATTTTCTCTAACTCTTTCTCGCCGCGAGAGAGATCATCCTTTGAAATCTCTCCATCTTTCTCGGCTTTCTCCATGGCTTCCTTTGCTGCGCGACGGATATTGCGCATGGAAACGCGCGAGTCCTCTGCCTTGCCTTTGGCAACTTTGATGTAATCCTTACGACGCTCTTCTGTGAGCTGAGGGAAGTTAACCCGAATGACTACGCCATCTGAAGCAGGATTAACGCCAAGATCAGATTCGCGAATAGCCTTTTCGATTGCTGCCATCGCGCCTTTGTCGAATGGAGAGACAATAGCCACTCGGCTTTCCGGAACCTGAATCGATGCAAGCTGCGCAAGCGATGTGTAAGTGCCGTAGTAATCGACCATAATCTTATTGAACATAGCAGGGTGCGCACGACCGGTACGGATTGCACCAAAATCATCTTTTGCAACCTCAACCGCTTTATTCATTTTATCTGTCGCTTCTTTTAGCGCACTTGCTACATCAGCCATTTTTCTTCTCTCTTAAAATTGGGATTGAATTCTTAGTGAACGAGGGTGCCGATAGCGTCTCCGGCAACGGCACGGGCAATATTGCCCTTTGTCATGAGATCGAATACAACGATCGGGAGTTTATTTTCACGGCAGAGACTGAATGCAGCGGCATCTGCAACCGCGAGTGACTTTTGTAGAACTTCATCGTATGAAATCTCATCATATTTAGTTGCAGTGGAATCTTTGCGTGGGTCGGCGTTATAAACGCCATCGACGCCGGACTTTGCCAGCAGAAGTGCATTCGCACCAATTTCAAGTGCTCGTTGAGCCGAGACGGTGTCAGTTGTAAAGAACGGCATACCTGCGCCAGCACCGAAAATTACCACCCGACCTTTCTCAAGGTGGCGCATAGCACGACGTGGTACATATGGCTCTGCGACTTGTCCCATAGTGATAGCTGTTTGGACTCGCGTATCTACACCTTCGCGCTCGAGAAAATCTTGGAGTGCAAGGCAGTTCATCACGGTGCCGAGCATGCCCATGTAGTCGGCACGCGAGCGCTCCATTCCGCGTTCAGATAATTCTGCGCCGCGGAAAAAATTGCCACCTCCTACAACAATGGCAACTTCAACTCCGCTCCGAACAACGTCGGCTATCTGTTTTGCAACATCTGCGAGTACATCAGGATCTACGCCGATGCCCTTGGCGCCGCCAAAGACTTCGCCGGAAAGTTTAAGGAGCACTCTCTTGTAAGAACCTCGGTTCTGATTCATGAGAGTGCCCCTTTCGTTAAAACGAACTGTATTACTGACCAACGCGGAAGCGGTGGAACGACTTCACAGCAGTTTTAGCCTCATCGAGGATCTGCTGCACAGTCTTCTTTGCATCCTTGGCGAAAGCTTGCTCGAGAAGTGAAATTTCCTTCACAAACCCAGTGATGCGGCCTTCGACAATCTTTGAGAGCGCAGCTTCTGGCTTGCCCTCTGCCTTGGCAGTCTCTTCTGCCAAACGACGTTCGGTCTCGATGAGATCTGCTGGAACTTCATCGCGAGAAACAAACTTTGGTGCAAATGCTGCGATGTGCTGTGCGACATCGCGGCCGACCTCAGCTGCTTCTGAAGCAAGCGATACCAGAACACCGACCTGTGGTGGAAGATCTGGAGAAGTCTTGTGTAGGTAAACGCCGGTTGGGCCATTAACTACAGCAATATTGCGAATCTCGATTTTCTCGCCGAGAGTTGCATTGCCTTCATCGATAATTTCTTGAACTGACTTACCTGCTGCGTTCTTTGCGGCGAGGAATGAAGCCACGTCAGCTGACTTAGTGGTGAGCAAGAGTTCAATCAGCTCATCGCCAAGTGCGATAAAGCGCTCACCCTTTGCCACGAAGTCGGTCTC
>CAZMBG010000066.1:0-5998 GCA_964564615.1 uncultured Candidatus Planktophila sp. | reverse complement strand
CGCCGCCACGACCAACTGAGCCACCTCGACCATGGAAGAGTCGCAGTTTGACTCCATGTTTCATAGCGACATCGCGAAGACGACGCTGTGCCCGGTGAATCTCCCATTGCGAAGTGGCGATACCAGCATCCTTATTGGAATCTGAATAACCGAGCATGACCTCTTGTATATTTCCACGAAGTGCAACAAGTGAACGATATGTTGGATGTGAAAGTAGTTTTTCTAGGATATCTCCTGCTGCACGGAGTTCAGCAACTGTTTCAAGCAATGGTGCAAAACCAATGATTGCCGACTTCTTATCAAAATCGATAAGCCCGGCATACTTACCAAGCAGCACAGCTGCTATCAAATCATCGGCGCCCTTAGTCATTGAGACGATATAAGTTTCAATGACTTCTGGCCCAAATCGCTCCACTAAATCTTTAATAGCGACGAAGGTATTGAAAGTCTTACTACCTGCTGCATCTAACGATGATGTGTCCGCAAGTTTCCCACTAGTTAATTCGTCGGTAAGGAATTCGAATTTCTCATCGTGAGATTTCGCTAAATATGGGTCACCAAAAATTTGCTTCAACGTATTGTGGTGGGCATCAGAATGCTCACGAATATCTAGCGTTGCGTGAGTAATTCCAAAAGCAGCAACTGTTCGGATAGTGCGCTCAAGCAAGCCAGTGGCTATCAATTCACCGCGATGAGCAAAGAGAGAGTCACGCATCAAGGTAAGGTCAGCCAGAAGTTCAGCGGTATTTGCATAGTCGCGACCAGCAACGTGCGGGCCTCCAACTGCGTGGCGATTTCGAGTAAAAGCTAACCGATGCACAATGGCGGTAGCTTTGAGGCGATACGGTTCTTGTTGATTGAGGCGCAAGAAACGCGGCTCAAATTCTGGAATATTCTTTAAATCTGCTTCCACTGATGCGCTGAGTTCTGGGGTAGCGCCAGTTATTCGAGTAGATACCGAAAGCATGGATCGCAAACGGTCCATAGTGGCGATGGTTGTTCGTATCGCATGGCCAACCTGAAGAATGACTGCATCTTCAGTAACTTGTGGCGTGATATTTGGATTGCCGTCACGATCGCCACCAATCCATGTACCGAAAGTTAAGGGACGGGCAGTTACCGGAAGTTCTATGTCAAGACGTTTTAACTCTCGGGCAAAGTCATTAAGTACCTCAGGCACAGTGTTCTTTGCTAAATCATCGAGATAGTAGAGCGCATTCATCGCCTCATCGAGCGGTTCAGGCCGATCCAAACGCAATTCGTCAGTCTGCCACAAGAGGTCGACCATTTCAGCGAGGCGTTCACTTTGCACAACGCCCTCATCAGTATCGAGCAGCATTGATATCTCACCGAGTTTACTTAAAATTGAACGACGCGCAGCTTCCGTCGGGTGAGCTGTAAAGACTGGCCGCACCTGTAATTCAGAAATCCATTGCGCAACTTCGGCTTGTGATATTTGATGGCCGGCTACTGGATTCTTGAGCGCTTCAATAATCTTATCTACCGCTTGTGATAACCAAGACTTTCCATCTTTACGCGCTGCTGCCAATACTCGTGAACGGTGAACTTGTTCAGCGATATTTGCTAAGTGAAAGTAGGTGCTAAATGCGCGCACTAAATCAACCGCTTCTTCATCGGAAATTGAAGTCAGGATTGAATCTTCACTATTGTCACGAACGGCTTTACGTACCTTCTCCACTAAATTGAGAAGGTCTTCACCCTCTTGTCGCACAAGCGATTGACCCAAGAGATCTCCGAGACGGCGGACATCGCTTCGCAACGATGCATCATCGGTGGCAATCAGCGATGATGAGATTGGGCTCTGATTCACGCGGTAATTCTTTCACTAATGCCCTGATGCTCATTACCTGTTGAGACGATATTTCTCATTATTCGAAACGGCTGGCGCGAGATAGGCTTGCGCCTTGTTAGCCCCCCTTCTTCTAGAAGTGGGGCCTTTGATGCATGCGCGAAAGTGAGAGGAGGCAAGAGACGTGAAGGCAATATCTGCAATTGTCAGCGGCAATCAAGCGCTCGCCGCTGCGCTCGATTCGCATAGTCGGATAATCGCTGCTCCTGCAGCCAATCCATTTCTGATCGCAGAACGTGCAAAGGTGCGCTCATTGCTTGTTGTCACAAGTTCCAGCCGCGGGGCAGAAGATCTAGCAGAAGACCTTCGCAACCTACATTCATCGGTCTTCGAATTTCCGGCCTGGGAGACGCTGCCACACGAAAGACTAAGTCCACGAAGCGACACTGTCGCGCGCCGAATTTTGACCTTACATCAATTGCAGAGAAGCGGAGCAGAGAACAATCCCATTGTGGTCGCGCCAATCAGGGCTGTGATTCATAAATTTATCGCCGACCTTGCTAAAGAGCCATTGAGAGAGCTTTCAATCGGAGATGAAGTCGAATTGACTCAATTGGTCGAACACTTAACTTCACTTGCGTACTCGCGAACAGATTTAGTCGAAAAGCGGGGCGAATTCGCGGTGCGCGGTGGAATCGTAGATGTATTTCTACCGCTTGCGGATTATCCAGTGCGGATCGATTTCTTCGGTGATGAAATTGAAGAGATGCGCTTTTTTGATATTGCTGATCAGCGCACTACCAAACCAGTTATCGGTGCACTCACTATCATTCCATGCCGAGAACTTTTATTAACTCCCGATATTCAAGCACGCGCAGAAGCTCTAAAAATTCAATATCCTCATGCGCTTGAGATACTTGAAAAGATTTCAGTTGGCATATCAGTTGATGGTATGGAGTCGCTCATCCCATTACTCATAAAAGATCAAGCGACAATTCTGGATCGAATTCCCGAGAATGCAGAAGTAATTTTTATAGATGAAGAGCGAATCAAATCTCGAACTGCCGATTTATTAGAGACCAATCAAGAGTTCTTAGAAGCATCCTGGTCGAACGCTGCCTTAGGAGGCAGCACGCCTATGCCAGTGAGCGACGCTACCTATCTCTCTTGGGAGCAACTCACAGACACGATACGAGCTGGCAATCGCGAGACGCTTGCGCTCAACGCCTTTGGCTCAGATCTTGATTCATCTGCATATTTCACCGACTTTGCACCAATCGAACCTATGCGTGGCAGCGTTGATCGCCTTGTTCAATTACTCTCCGATGGACTCAATCTCCATTATCACGTGCTCTTCTCTGTGTCAGGGCAGGGAATGGCTGAGCGTTATGCCGGGATCTTGAGAGATGCAGATTTGCCGGTGTACATCCACCCCACTCTAGATTCGATTCCCACCAAGAGCGCGATTCATATTTTTCAATCTTCGTTAGCTCACGGCTTCACCAGTGAAGATACTGAAATTCTCTTTATTACCGAGCGAGATTTATCTGGCAGTAAGACTGGTAGTCGTGATGGTGCGCGTATGCCCACCCGTCGCAAACAAGCGATTGATCCACTCGAACTTAAAGCTGGCGATTATGTAGTTCACGAACAACACGGTATTGGCAGATATATTGAACTGGTATCGCGCGCAGTTGGTGGCGTGACAAGAGAGTATCTCGTAATTGAATATGCCCCAGCTAAACGTGGCCAACCAGGGGACCGTATCTTTGTACCTACCGATACGTTGGAACAAGTGAGTAAATATGTTGGCGGCGAGACGCCATCGGTACATCGCATTGGAAGTGGTGATTGGCAGAAAGCTAAAGGCCGGGCACGTAAAGCAGTGCGACAAATAGCCGGTGAGCTGATTCGTTTATATGCAGCTCGCACAAGTGCTCCTGGTTTCGCTTTTTCTGCAGACTCTCCGTGGCAACGCGAATTGGAAGATGCCTTTTCTTATATCGAAACTCCTGATCAACTTTCTACGATCGAAGATGTAAAACGCGATATGGAGAAGCCATATCCGATGGATCGCATCATTTGTGGAGATGTTGGATATGGAAAGACTGAAATTGCTATTCGTGCCGCATTTAAAGCAGTTCAAGATGGAAAGCAAGTGGCAGTCCTGGTTCCTACTACGCTCCTGGTGCAACAACATTCCAAGACTTTCTCTGAACGGTATGCAGGTTTCCCGATAAAAGTTGCTGGGCTGTCTCGTTTTAATACCGCCAAAGAGTCGAAAGAGATTTTGGCTGAACTCGAAAAAGGTGCGCTCGATGTCATCGTCGGTACGCATCGTCTACTTTCGCAGGATGTGAACTTTAAGGATCTCGGCCTAGTAATCATTGATGAAGAGCAACGGTTTGGCGTAGAGCAGAAAGAATTGCTCAAGAAGATGCGCACATCTGTCGATGTACTTGCCATGTCAGCCACACCTATTCCGCGCACACTTGAGATGGCTGTAACCGGTATTCGTGAAATGTCCACGATTACGACCCCACCAGAAGAGCGCCATCCAATTCTGACCTATGTGGGTCCAGCTGATAACGCTCAAATCAAAGCTGCAATTCATCGAGAGCTACTTCGAGATGGCCAAATCTTTTATCTCCATAATCGAGTTGAATCTATCGACCGATGTGCTGAGCAGATTCATCAATTAGTACCAGAAGCACGCATTCGAGTTGCACATGGGCAGATGAGCGAGAGCCAACTTGAAGATGTGATCTTGGCATTTTGGAATCGTGACTTCGATGTCCTCGTTTGCACCACGATTGTCGAAAGCGGATTAGATATTCCGAATGCCAATACTCTCATTGTCGAACACGCAGAAAATTTCGGCCTCTCCCAACTACATCAATTACGTGGACGAGTCGGCCGTGGCCGCGAGCGAGGATATGCCTATTTCCTTTATCCCTCAGATAAGCCACTTACCGAGGTAGCGCTCGACCGATTAAAGACTATTGCTACTAATACCGATCTCGGTTCTGGAATGCGCGTTGCGCTGAAAGATCTGGAGATTCGTGGCGCAGGTAATCTATTAGGTGGAGAACAGTCCGGACATATTGCGGATGTGGGATTTGATTTATATATGCGTATGGTGGGCGAAGCGGTTCAGGATTACAAAGCTGGAATTATTGATGGCGAAGAAGCCCACCACGAGTGCAAAATTGAATTACCAATAAATGCTCATCTATCGCACGAATATGTACCAGGCGAGAGATTGCGACTCGATCTCTATCGTCGACTTGCTGATGTGCGTACTGCGGAAGATGTCGAAAACATTCGTGCCGAGTTAATCGATCGTTTTGGTGAACTTCCCATTGAAAGCTCAGCTCTCCTTGAAGTTGCCCAATTGCGTGCGCTCGCAAAATCTTTAGGTGTGCGCGAAATTGTTCAAGCCGGAAAGTACATCCGAATTTCTCCACTATCCCTTGCGGAATCCAAGCAGTTGAGACTCGGTCGCCTCTACCCGCAATCGCTCTATAAATCGCAGAGTTCTACGGTGATGGTGACCATTCCCACGGCAAAAGCCTGGGTGCCAGGGGCGCAAAAGAGCGCGGAGATGAGAGATACTTCTCTCCTAGCGTTTGCAACCCAAGCGCTTCAAGAATTAACAGCAAAGTAGAGGATGTTGCACGTGAAGAAGATTGTTGCATTAGTAGGAATTGTGGCCGCGCTCGGATTAACGTCATGTGCAGGCCCTAACACCGCTGCAACAGTTGGCAGCATAACTATCACTCAATCTGAAGTTCAAAATTCCATCAATGAAATGTTGGCTGCTCGCCAAGCAGTTGATACCTCGCAGATGACCCTGCAAACTGGCTCAGATCTCAATAGCGCTGAACTAAGATTTAAAATCATCGTGGTAATTTTCGATCAAATTGCAAAAGAGCTAAAGATCAACATCACAAATTCCGAATTAACAACAATGCGTAACAAGCTACTTTCACAAATTGGCGGCGAGGCAAATCTTGCTAGCAATTTGGTAGCAGCTCAAATTCCGGCATCCGAATTCGATACCTACATCCGAGCAATCGTTACATCAGCGAAGCTCACTGAAGCGCTCAAGGCCACCGGCGTTGCTGATGCAGATCTCGATAGCAAACTTTCGCAACTCATTATTGCAAAGGCGAAAGAGATGAAGGT
>CAZMBG010000065.1:4313-6029 GCA_964564615.1 uncultured Candidatus Planktophila sp. | reverse complement strand
GCCGATAGTGATTGGTACAAAGAGGAAGTGATACACGGTCGTGATAGCGAATTGCCATCTCGCCAGATCGAGGGCGTTCATAGAACTCTCCGTTCATCGTTAATTCGATGTCTAATCTTCGACCTAGGCATTGAGAAGAACGAGCCTTTTCGCGAGTGCTATCCCTCGCCTGAGCGTGAATTGGCTCTCGCTGGCCTCGGCTGGTAACCTTGCCGCCGTTCACATCACGAAGGAGTACCGCTGTGGCATCATCATGCGATATCTGTGGCAAGGGTCCAAGCTACGGAAATAACGTTTCACACTCACAGGTGAAGACCCGCCGCCGCTGGAACCCAAATATTCAGCGAGTAAAGACCCTCGTTGCTGGCGTCACTAAGCGTCAAAATGTCTGCACCTCATGCCTCAAAGCCGGCAAGGTCACACGTTAATTTCCAACTTTTAAAGAGTAATCATTACCGAAAATGGTCCCAAGCAATTGGGGCCATTTTTATTTCCCGCCCGCCTTGGGTGAAGTGAATGCCAGCCCCGCTCTGAACCACTCCGATCTTCAAGCCCGGTAAATTTTTTCCAGTAGCAAGCAGGACGTGATCTTCTCCACCAGCAATAATCCAATCAAAAACGTTACGCCCTACAGAATTTGCTAAATCTGATAATTCGGCAAAATCTGAAGCAGCTCTCACTAAATCTAAGTCAATCTGAAATCGCACTTCAGATGCCTCCGCCATTTGCTCGCCCTGGATAAGGAGAGCGTCGCTAACATCTGACATCGAAGTTGCAGCTGAGAAATCACTGTTGTAGTTAATCTCCGGCACCTGATAACGGACAATCGCTTTTTCGGCAGTTGCGGAATTGATGGAGATTTCTTCACGCAATAAATGCAATCCAGCCGCGGACCAACCAGTGAGGGCGGAGAGATAAATAGCGTCTCCAACCTGCGCGCCGCTTCGAAGAATTGGTAGCTCAGCCCAGCCAATTGCCGTAATCGAAATTGAAAATACGGCACCCCGTGAGGTGTCGCCACCAATGACAACCACTCCCGACTTTTTCGCTTCGGTAGCTATTCCTTGAAGCAGGTCAGAAATCCACGCGAGGGATTCGGATCCAGTCAGAGTTACAGTAAGTAGTAGAAATTGTGGCTTGGAGTTCATCGCATATAAATCAGCAATATTTGCTGCAACCGTGCGGGCTCCAATTGCTCGGGCAGGTGACCACTCTCTCTTAAAGTGCACATTTTCTACTGCGATATCTGTAGTCACTACTTGATGCGCTCTACCTTGAAAAATGGCTGCATCATCACCGATGCCGAGTATTAGGTCGGGATGGGACGACGGGAAGGTGCGTCGAACTAGGTCGATAACCTCTTTCTCACTTATTCCCATAGCCGAAAGATTAGAGCATGGAGTAGGCTCGTCCTATGTCAGTAAAGAGCTACATTTTGATTCAGACCGAAGTCGGTAAAGCTAATTCAGTCTCTGCTGCACTAAAGGCAATTCCGGGCGTCACCCTCGCCGAGGGCGTCATCGGTCCATACGATGTCATTATGTGCGCCGAAGCTGCATCAATGGAAGATTTCGGCCACGCGATCTTGTCTAAGGTGCAAGCGGTTCCAGGTATTACGCATACCCTTACTTGCCCCGTTACCAATTAACGAGTATTTGTCCTACTGGCAACCACAACATTTCCCAGAACAGCCGTAACAGGTAGGTTACTTTGGTT
>CAZMBG010000065.1:0-4213 GCA_964564615.1 uncultured Candidatus Planktophila sp. | reverse complement strand
TACTGGCAACCACAACATTTCCCAGAACAGCCGTAACAGGTAGGTTACTTTGGTTGGTACCAACAAAACTTGCTGTGATTCGTGAACTTCCTCTGATAGGTGGTTTCCAATTGCAGGTAGCGACATAAGGTGAGGAAGTGCTGGTCGCAACAGATATACATCCAGCTATCTTTTTTCCATTGTTTAGGAAAGTTACCTTTCCAGCAGCTGAAAATGTTGCACTTATAGTTGTGGATGTACCTTTGATTACGGTGCTACTCAGCGCGTAAGAACTCAAAGTTGTTTGCACAGTCGGTGCGCCAGATATAGCCATTCCGCGAGAGCCTCCACCTGTGAGGTAAGCAGTATTTAATCCAGTTCCATCGAGATTTGCGCGCGCGATAGAACCATTATTGAGCATAAAGAGATAACTTCCCCAAACTTGAATCGACCAGCAATCAGTAGTACTCAGGGTAATAAAGCTGGTGTTAACGCTGGTTCCATTGAGAAGTGATCTGGTTACAGTGTTACATCCATAGTGAGAGATATATAAATATGTGCCATCTCCAGTGATTCCAGCTACTGCACAGTTATCGGTAAAGAGCACTGTTGGCGTACCCCCAGAAAGTGGAACTCTTGCCACAACTTTTTTGGAAGAATTAGTCCCACCGCCAAAATACAAATATTGGCTATCTATATAAAGGGCTTGACCAAAGAGATCTGTGGTTGTGAATGTAACCCAATTTGAATTGTTTCCACTCCCATCCATATTCATTCTTCCAATAGATTGTATTGAGTCATAGCCGTAATAAATATAATTTCCGTCAGTTGTGCAATTTTGGATGGAAGAACCTCCCAAATTCACCAAACCTGTGCCATCCAAATTCATTCTGCGAATATTTCCAAAACAGATGTATAGGTAGTTTCCATTTGCTACGAGGTTTACACCGGTACCAGTTGTTCCTACTTGAGCCCAAGTACCTGTACCGTCTAAGTTCCGCTTGAAAATTTCGCTCGAGTAGTCTTTTGTATAAATTACTTCACCGGCAGCAAAAGCAGAATTAGATGGAATAAAATTGACTAATGAAGTGGCAAGAATAAGAAATGCAATTCTAGCTATTAACGTCTTCACTTTATTATTATCTTATGTCAATCTTAAATACTCAATAGTTGAGAAATGGCTTGAGTATAAGTAATTCCACTGGCTGCCAACATCTTCGGATAGGCTGATGTAGGAGTCTGTCCTGGCATAGTATTAATTTCATTGATAATGATCTCGTTGGTGCGAGTCACAAAGAAATCAACTCGTGCTAAACCTTCGCATCCAATCGCCTCAAAGGCAGTAATCGCTCGATGTCGGACTTCAGCTAAAACCAGCGGATCCAATGGAGCTGGGATATCGATGCGAGTGGCTCCATCTAGGTATTTGGCTTCAAAATCATAGAATTCAAAGTGCGGATCAATCCACACTTTGCCCGGAATTGAAGCAAAGACATTTCCTTCGCTCTCTAAGACAGCACATTCAATTTCAGCTCCGATAATCGCACCCTCAATTAAAACCTTTGTGTCGAATGATAGAGCTTCCTCGATTGCGCCACCCAAAGAATCGAGATCACGAACCTTTACTGTGCCACGGCTTGAACCGCCACGAGCAGCCTTTACAAAAAGCGGTAAGCCAAGTTCTCGAGCTCGCTGATGGATGGCAGTTGAATTCGATTTCCATTCATCAGAAGTAATAGCGAATCCGTCTGCAACTTTCAGCCCAGCTCGTTCGAAATACTCTTTTGAACGCGCCTTATCCATTGCAATTTCTGATGCCACTGCGCCACTACCTACATAAGCGATACCGGCTTCATCAAGCATTCGTTGCAGTTGACCACCTTCACCGAACTCACCATGCAAGACCGGGAAGATGACATCAATATTTAGCGCTTTTGAATCTAGATAAAGATCATTAGCGCCAAGCGTGATTGTAGGGAATTCATTTCGAACATATGGCAAAGTCTTCTCAATAATTGCTAACGGATAATCCAATGGCAAGTTCACCCACACACCGTCTTTAGTAATACCAACAAGAACCGGTTGAAATTGTGCGCGATCGAGCGCCGAGAGAATCCCGGCAGCTGAAATGCAGGAGATTTCGTGCTCTGGTCCTGGACCACCACAAAGAATCGCGATTCGTTTCATCGTATGAAGTTTTCTGCTTTAGTAGTGATCTCCATCAATCTCTGCAGTGCTTGTTCCGGCGTTAAAGAACCATTGACAATATCGGCAACCGCTTCAATTACTGGAACCTCTACCCCGACTCGATGAGCAATCTCAACGACTGCTGGCGTTGATGCCACACCTTCCACGGTCTTAGCTACTTGCTTGCGCGTCTCCTCCATTGAGCCGGTGCGACCCAAAACTTCACCGAAAGTTCGGTTGCGAGAGAGCGCAGAACCACAACTTGCCACCAAATCTCCCATTCCAGCAAGACCTGCTGCGGTAAGCGGATCGGTTCCGTGGGCGGCACAGAGACGGGCTACTTCGTTAAGTCCACGAGTAATCAACATGGCCTGCGTATTTTCGCCATAACCCATGCCGATAGAGATACCGACAGCAAGCGCAATTACAGATTTGATAGCGCCAGCCAACTCGCAGCCAAGGACGTCGGTCGATGTATAGACACGGTAATAAGGATTGCGAAATGTTTCTCTCACTAAATCTGCAAGTTCTTGTGAATGGGCTGCTGCAACTGCGCCCGCTGGCTGGCGCAAAATCAACTCATCAGCAAGATTGGGGCCTGTAATTACCGCCACTCTTGTGCAGCCAGTTACCTCTTCAATAATCTCTGTCATACGAAGTTGCGTTTCGACTTCGATTCCTTTTAGCGTTGAAACGACTACCGAATCAGCTTTGAAGTAACTCTTCCACTCGCCCAAAGTCGCCCGCAACTGCTGGGCTGGAATAGCTAATACGTAAAAATCGGAGAAAGAAAAGGCAGTTTGTAGATCTGATGTTGCACTTATCTCGGATGGCAAGGTAATTCCAGTCAAATACTTTAAGTTGGTATGCGCAGTATTGATCTCTTCAACTACCTCTGCATTGCGACCCCACAAGAGAACTTCATTGCCGCCATCGCGCAGAACTTGGGCCATGGTCGAACCCCATGCTCCGGTTCCAAAAACAGTTACTCGCACTATTTCGCCTTCTTCATAAAATTACCAGTACGCGGCAAATCCGATGTATGGGGATCGAAGATTACCGACGGACGTTTTTCACCGCGAATTTCTTCCAGCATGGCGGTAATTGCCCGCATAATTTCTGCCGTCGCTTCAATCAACGCCTGCGGATCTTCATGTTTACCTTTCCAGCGAGAGAGATCAACTGGTGCACCAGCCCACATATGGATTACTTTCCGCGGAAATAGTCGAGGACGTTTTGAATAACGTGGCAATACCTCTTGCGATCCCCATTGGGCGATCGGAATCACTGGTGTATCGGTCGCAAGCGCCAATCGGGCACATCCAGTCTTGGCAACCATGGGCCAGAGATTCTCATCTCGAGTCAATGTACCCTCTGGATAAACGCCGAGTAGATGGCCCTTCTCAATCAAAATTTTGGCGTGATCAATTGCCTGCCGGGCATCTTTACTCTCGCGCTCAACCGGGATCTGTCCTGCAGCTAGCAGAATTTTTCCTACAACTGGAACTTTAAAGACTCCTGATTTTCCAAGATATCGAGGCGCTCTGCCATTGGCATAGAGGAAATGGGTAAGAACTAAAACATCGAGGTAAGAGAGGTGGTTTGAAGCAACGATTGCGCGACCGGTGGTTGGTAAATTTTCAATTCCTCGCCAATCACGCTTCATCAGAATTTTAAAGAGCGGAATTATGAGGGTGGTCCAAATTTTAAATTGCGTATTTGTGCCGAGCGGCTTTCCCTTTGGTGGCTCGTAGGAAACTTTGAACTCACTCATAGCACCATCCTAATATGGTTACTAATAAAAGAAACTGGAGCCGGCATACACCGACCCCAGTTTCTTTTAATCTAGTTGAAGAATTACTTCTTCTTTGCTGCCTTCTTTACTACCTTCTTGGCAGCCTTCTTTGCAGGAGCCTTCTTAGCAGGCTTCTTTGCTGCAGCCTTCTTTGCAGGCTTCTTTGCTGCAGCCTTCTTAGCTGCTGGCTTTGCCGCTGCCTTAGCAACTGGCTTTACTTCTGGCTTTGGAGCTGGACCGAGCTTACGATCG
>CAZMBG010000064.1:0-6153 GCA_964564615.1 uncultured Candidatus Planktophila sp. | reverse complement strand
GGCTCCACTGGGGTTCCTTCAATTTCGACAAAACCATGTGAGCCGAAGAAGTGGGTTTGGAAGGTGAGGCAGAAGATTCGAGCCACCCCAATTGCTCGAGCTCGCTTGATGATCTCTTCCAATATCTGATGACCTACGCCTTGATTTTGAAATTCTTGTGCAACCGCAACTGTACGAACTTCAGCTAAATCTTCCCACAAGATGTGTAGTGCGCCGCAACCGATTACGACTCCATCGCTTTCTGCAACAACAAACTCTTGCACACTCTCATATAAATAGACCGTCTCTTTAGAGAGCATCTTTCCAGGTGCAGCAAATGAATCAACGAGTTGGCGAATTGCCTTCACATCTGAAGTTCGTGCTGCACGTATTGTGATCATTAATCTATTTCTGGCTTTACCAATGGGAAGAGAATTGTTTCGCGAATACCAAGACCAGTAAGTGCCATCAATAATCGATCAACGCCCATACCCATTCCACCCATTGGTGGCATTCCAAACTCCATTGCGCGCAAGAAATCTTCATCAACTTGCATTGCTTCGAGGTCTCCCTTTGCGCCAAGTTTTGCTTGTTCAACAAGGCGTTCGCGTTGGATAACCGGATCGATAAGTTCGGAGTAGCCTGTTGCTAATTCAAAGCCGTCGACATAGAGATCCCATTTTTCGACTACGCCTGGTAACTCACGATGTGCGCGTACCAATGGCGATGTGTCGACCGGATAGCCCATGACGAATGTCGGCTCGATTAACTTATCTTGCGCGACGTGTTCAAAGATTTCTTCCGCTAATTTTCCGGTTACCCACTTAGGGTCGATCTTCATACCGAGTTTTTCGGCATGCTTCTTTAACTCTTCATATGGAGTAAGCGCTGTTACCTGCTCGCCTACGCCCTCTGAAATAGCGTCATAGAGATTGATTTCACGCCAATTTCCGCCGAGATCTTTCTGAGTGCCATCGTGATGAGTTACCACGTGAGAACCAAATACGGCCTTTGCTGAATTCTGAATCAGAGATCGAGTTACATCGGCAATTGATCGCCAATCGCCGTAAGCCATATATGACTCAACCATGGCAAACTCAGGCGAGTGTGATGAATCAGCTCCTTCATTTCGGAAGTTACGATTAATCTCAAAGACACGCTCAATTCCACCCACTACGCAACGCTTTAGGAATAGCTCTGGAGCGATACGCATGTAGAGATCCATATCGTAAGCATTACTAAATGTTTTAAATGGTCGAGCTGCTGCTCCACCATGCATTACTTGCAGCATGGGAGTTTCGACTTCAATAAATTCAAAATTATTAAATGTTTCGCGTAATGAGCGCATAACTTGTGGTCGCATACGAGCTGTATGGCGCGCTTCTGGGCGAACAATGAGGTCCACATAACGCATGCGCACTCGAGTATCTTCAGACATCGGCTTGTGATCATTAGGGAGTGGGCGAAGCGACTTCGCGGCAATTTGATATGAATGCGCCAGGATAGAGAGCTCGCCACGCTTTGAAGTGATGACTTCGCCGGTAACACTCACAATGTCACCGAGATCGATATCCGCCTTCCACTGATCAAGAGCATCTTGACCAACTTTGTCGAGCGAAAGCATTACCTGTAAATCGGTGCCATCGCCCTCGCGCAGCGATGCAAAGCAAAGCTTGCCAGTATCGCGTTTAAAAATTATTCGACCGGTAACAGATTCGATATCTCCGGTGGCGGTATCGATAGCCAAACCTTGGTACTTGGCTCGGATGTCTGCTAGAGATTTGGTGCGGGGAACGGCAACTGGATAGGGCTCAATTCCTCTTTCGATGAGCGATTCACGCTTGCCGCGACGAATACGGAGTTGCTCGGGGAGATCTTCGTCAATGTCAGGTGCGTTATCAGTGCTCATAATGAGCGGAATTCTACCTATCTATTTCAGGCATTCTTCTCATGTATGAGACGGAGTCCGATAAGAGTTAGATCTGGTTCATGCTCATCGATTGTCTCAGAAACCCCGATAATCAATGGTGCGAGACCTCCGGTAGCAATCACAGTTGGGCTCTCACCGTATTCAGCTTTTAATTCAGCGCTGATGCGATCTACTAATCCATCCACTTGCCCAGCAAAGCCGAAGATTGTGCCGGACTGCAGCGCTTCTACTGTATTTTTTCCAATCACGCTCTTTGGGCGTACAAGCTCTACCTTGCGCAATTGGGCAGCTCGAGCTGCCAGCGCATCGACAGAAATTTCAATTCCAGGGGCGAGCGCACCGCCAAGAAATTCTCCCTTTGGAGAGACCACATCTAGATTGGTTGAAGTTCCAAAATCAACAACAATTGCCGGTCCACCATACAAAGTGTGAGCTGCCAATGTATTGACGATGCGATCTGCACCAATTTCTTTTGGGTTATCTACCAATAACTGCACACCAGTCTTTATTCCTGGTTCAACAATGGTGGTTGGTAATTGCGCAAAATAATTTGTGAGCATGGTTCTAATTTCGCGAAGTGTGGCGGGTACAGTCGAGCAGATTGATAACCCGGTTAGCTCATAACCTTGAACTAAAGCGTTAAATTGCAGCCAAAGTTCATCAGCGGTTGTGCGGGGATCGGTCTTGACTCGCCACGACTTTATTAGGTCTTCGCCCTTAAAAATTCCAAGAACGGTATTGGTATTTCCGACATCGATAGTTAACAGCATTTAATTACCTCTCAGATCAAGACCAATATCGAGAACTGGCGCGCTATGAGTTAACGCACCTATCGCAATAAAATCGACACCAGATTCGGCATAAGCACGGGCGTTATCAAGTGAAATTCCACCCGATGCTTCCAATAAACAAGCGCCATTGACGATTGCAACTGCTTCAGCGCATTCGCTTGGTGACATATTGTCGAGTAAGACCAAATCAGGGTTAAGCGCAATTACTTCCTTTAATTGGTCCAAGGTATCGACTTCTACTTCGAGTGGAGCGCCTGGAAAAGTATTTCTTACCGCCAGAAAGGCAGCTTTGACTCCACCAGCTGCAGCAATGTGGTTATCTTTAATAAGGGCGGCATCGGCTAATGACATCCGATGATTAGTTCCACCACCCATCCGAACTGCATACTTTTCAAGTTGGCGATAACCGGGTGTAGTTTTGCGCGTATCTCGCACACGACATTTAGTGCCAGCTACTTCTGCTACCCATCGCGAAGTGAGGGTTGCGATTCCACTCAAATGTCCGACAAAGTTAAGCGCGGTCCGTTCTGCCAAAAGAATGGCACGGGTATTTCCAGTAACCGTCAAAAGTACATCACCAGCGTGTATTGATTCGCCATCATTTCTTATTATTGAAATCTCTCGTAAGCCGACCGTAGCCAATGTGGCAGCTACCATCTCAATGCCGGCTAATACCCCATCTTTACGTGTTACAAAATCTGCGGTCGAAATTGAATTTTCTGGAATCGTGGAAACAGACGTTAAATCTTGTCCGCCCTGTAAATCCTCCACCAGCGCCATTTGAATCAGGGTTTTATCAATCATCCTCGATTCACCTCCTGATATCCAGTTGTCCATACTCCAGTTTGATCAAGCTCTTGAATGATGTGTTTCTCCCAGTTGTTACTGGTCTGCGGAAAATCTTCTCGCCAATGAGAACCTCGCGTCTCTTGTCGAATCAGCGCTGCCTTTAATATTGCTTGTGCCAGTTGATATAAGTTGGTGGTCTCCCAAGCTTCCACACAGGGTTCAAGCGATGTTCGATCTTCGATGCGTGTTAGGTCTGCAACTGTTGCAAGTAATGAATCTGATGACCTCAATACGCCGGCTCCGCGACTCATACTCTCTTGGATTTCAAGTCGAACTGAAGGATCGAGGAGAATTTGTTTCGATGCATTTATCACTGGTGTGCCTGGTTCA
This sequence comes from uncultured Candidatus Planktophila sp., assembly GCA_964564615.1. Lineage (GTDB taxonomy): Bacteria > Actinomycetota > Actinomycetes > Nanopelagicales > Nanopelagicaceae > Planktophila. The sequence goes on along the minus strand of CAZMBG010000064.1, from coordinate 2,274 downwards.
GGTGTGTGTGCCGCAATATCAGCCGCGATACGAGCGCTAAAGACCAAGCCTTCCAGGAGCGAATTCGAGGCTAAGCGATTTGCGCCGTGCACACCTGTACATGCAGTCTCACCGCAAGCATATAAACCTTCGACCGATGTTCGACCATTGTGATCGACGCGCACACCACCAGAGGCATAGTGCGAAGCTGGTGCAACCGGAATTAATTGAGTAAGCGGATTAATCCCATGGCTTATGCAAGATGCATAAATTGTTGGAAAGCGATTTTCAAAACCTTCAATATGTCGAACATCAAGCCAGACGTGTTTGGCTCCAGTTGCGCGCATAACTCGCATACTTGCAATAGCAACCACATCGCGTGGCGCAAGTTCAGCAAGTGGATGAAGGTCTTGCATAAATCTATTGCCGTCGTTATCAAGAAGATATGCGCCTTCGCCACGAACTGCTTCACTAATTAACGGTTGTTGTCCTTGTGAATTTTCGCCGAGGTACATCACTGTGGGATGGAATTGAATAAACTCAACATCGGCTACCTTCGCCCCGGCGCGCAGAGCAAGTGCAACTCCATCGCCAGTAGATACCGATGGATTGGTAGTTTGGGCAAATACTTGGCCAAGTCCGCCGGTAGCGAGCACCACGGCTTTGGCTAGAACCTGACCAACTCCATCACGACTACCCGCGCCAATGACATGCAGAGTTACTCCACACACTTCCCCATCAGCATCCTTAATCGCATCAAGGACGAGAGCGTGCTCAATAACTTCAATCTCTGGATCATTGTGAACTGCTGCAAGTAGCGCTCGCGAAACTTCCGCACCTGTGGCATCGCCACCAGCGTGAATAATTCGGTTGCGAAGATGCCCACCTTCGCGGGTGAGTGAAATTTCACCAGATGCTTCAGTATCAAACTTTGCACCTCTTTCAATGAGCGCACGAACTGCATCCGGACCTTCCGTAACGAGGATGCGGACCGCGGCGACATCACATAGCCCAGCTCCTGCAACCAATGTGTCACGTTCGTGTTGATCTGGAGTATCACCTTCACCAAGTGCAGCTGCAATTCCGCCTTGCGCCCATTTGGTAGAACCTTCATCGACTCGGGCTTTGGTGACAAGCATGACCGAAAGTCCATATGCTCGACATTGCAGAGCTGTTGTGAGTCCAGCTATTCCAGAACCCACAACGACGACATCTGCTGTTGCGCTCCATCCCGGAGCGGGTGCTAGAAGTCTCATAGGCTTTGCTTTCTCACAGGAGCATTGTCGATTAAACGTACCCCATCTATCCACCCTGCAACAATGGCTCGATCGCCATTTTCGCTGCGCTGAAAGGTGCTGCTTTCAATGTAGTCGGCATAATCAACAGTGAAGAGCGGTTCGGTGGCCAATATTTCTCGCAATTCAACTTCGCTTGAAGATTGCAGTAGCGCCTTTGAAATAATGGTGGCCGCCGCCCTTCCTGGTTGAGAAAGGCGGATATTGCGTGAGGACATCGCCAAACCATCGCTCTCTCGGACAATGGGTGCTGCAATAATCTCAACATCGCCAGCAATTTCTCGAACTAAAGCAAGTTGTTGAAAATCTTTTTCACCAAAGATGGCTTGCTTCGGTTTAACTAGATCGAAGAGTCGACGCACCACTGTTACGACTCCATCAAAGTGTCCAGGTCGAGATGCGCCTTCATACAACTTCGATATTGGGCCGGCGGAGATGGTCTGAAATCCAACTGGGTATAAATCTTCATAACTCGGAAACCAGAGGTGCGTCACTCCGAATTCACGTGCTAACTCACTATCGGCTTCTGGCGTCTTTGGGTATCGCGCGAGATCTTCCTGGTTTTCAAATTGCAAAGGATTGATAAAGATACTCGCAACTACATGTGGTGAATACTCACGCGCCAAAGAGAAAAGCGAACCATGGCCGGCATGGAGGGCTCCCATGGTCGGAACAAATGCGCAGCCCAAAGGGAGCTCTTGCATCTGAGTTACCACTTTCATGGCTCCAGTCCTTTCAGGTACCGGGCTAGCGATGAGATAAGTCTATGGCGTTACGACAATTGCGCCAAAAGTTCGCTGACTTTGCCGTGCGTCAAGAGGATAGCTTCGGGTTCAATCTCATTCCAGGGTTCGAGTACAAAACGGCGTTCATGAGCCCGTGGATGTGGCAGCGCTAATTCAGCGGCATAACTCAAAATGCTGCCATATTGGATTAAATCTAAGTCAATAGTCCGTGGGCCCCAATGTACTTCACGAGTGCGGCCGAGTACCTTCTCAAT
>CAZMBG010000063.1:0-6157 GCA_964564615.1 uncultured Candidatus Planktophila sp. | reverse complement strand
CTACATTTGTCATTATCCTCTTATGAAGAAATCAATCATTCTCGGTGCCCTTGTATTAATAGCTCCAGTTGCAATCGTTGCCCCAGTTAGCGCTGCTACAAAAGTTTGCACCCCGACTCAGGCTATTGAAGAGGGTCCCTACTATTTGTCCAGTACACCTACTCGCAGCGATGTTACTGATGGACAAGAGGGCAAGGCGCTCACACTTACTTTCACCGTTGTGGATTTGGCATGCAAACCGATAAAAAACGCCCGCGTTGATATTTGGTATGCAAATGCACAAGGTGTTTATTCTGGCGTAGCTAATCAAGGTGACGATCTCGGGGCTGGAGTGAATTCAGGAAATTTCCTTCGAGGTACTCAATTCACTAATTCCAAAGGTGTAGTGACTTTTAAGGGTATCTATCCAGGCTGGTACCCGGCACGAACAATCCACATTCACGAAAAGATTTGGGTTGGCGGAAAACAAGTGCTTACTACACAGACTTATTTCACCGATAAGCAGAATGCAGCTGCAATGGCGGTCGCCCCATATAACAAGCGTGGTGCGCAACGAGTGACAAATGCAACTGACATGGTCCTAACCCGTGGTGGAACCAATCTCAATAAGGCTCTTATGAAGCTAAATGGCTCTAAAGCTTCCTTCACTATTGTTGTAAATGGGGCGTAAGACGCTGGAAAGAAAAATATCAGCGCTTGCGCCTAATTGATCGAACTTCTTTGCGAAGTTGTCGTCTCAATTTGCGTCCTTCAGCATCAGAGTTTGGAGAAATCCATCGAAGAAGTGGAATCAAAATGAAGAAGACCACAAAGAAGCCACCAAAGGCTTGGAAGAAGAGTTCGTTATTGATTCCGCCGAGCATAAGTACCTACGCAAAAACCACAGTTCGTTGGCCGACAATAAAGATTCTGTTTTCGGCATAGAGCTTGACCGCTCTTGCGAGTACACGTCGTTCAATATCTCGACCTAGTGCAATCATTTCTTCCGGTGTCGCTGAATGAGTTACGTGAGCAACATCTTGTTCAATGATTGGGCCTTCATCGAGATCTGCAGTGACGAAGTGAGCGGTTGCACCAATGATTTTCACACCGCGATCATGCGCTTGGTGATATGGCTTGGCACCTTTAAATCCCGGCAGGAATGAGTGATGAATATTGATGATGCGCCCGGCGAGCTGAGTACAAAAATGTGGCGAGAGAATTTGCATGTAACGAGCAAGGACAACAAAATCAACCTGTAGCTCTTCAATTTTTCGCAATAGTTCTTCTTCTTGTAACTCTTTATTTGCCTTAGTTATACGAAGATGGAGAAATGGAATTCCGTGTGACTCAACTAAATTTTGTAAATCTGGGTGATTGCCAACCACTAAGGGAATCTCAAAAGAAAGCTCATTCAGATCATTGAGGTAGAGAAGCTCACGAATGCAGTGACTGTCTTTTGTGACCATAATCAGAGCTTTTGGTTTGATATCTGCTCTTCGCAATTCATATTTATTGTATTCGCGTAGGGCTAAAGCGAAATTGCTATCAATTCGATTGATATCTAGTTGGGATTCAAATCTCGTGCGCATCACAAAGGTATTGGTGGCGTGGTCGGTAAATTGCTGATTTTCAGTGATATTACCGTTGCACATATGGATTGCAGACGTGACTGTATGCACGATGCCAGGCTGGTCAGCGCACTGCAGGGTAAGTATGTAATCCACCCGCTAAGGGTAGTCGGTCAATGTTTAATGGTGAATTTCGCCAATGCTTTAGGAGCCCACCAGTTGCGTTCGCCCAGCAATCTCATCAAAGCTGGCACCAATAAGCCGCGGACTATGGTCGCATCGAGCAAGACGGCAAAGGCCACACCAAATCCCATAGTTTTGATGGAGGTGACGCCACTCAAAATGAAGGCGGCGAATACCACAGCCAATAAAAGCGCAGCTGCGGTAATGATGCGCGCAGATCGCTGCAAGCCGATAGCGACCGATTCAATATTTGTTTTGCCTGCATCATGTTCTTCGCGAATACGAGAGAGCAGGAAGACTTCATAGTCCATAGAAAGTCCAAAGACCACCACTGCAATCAAAATAACAATCGAGGTATCAAGCGACCCTGTGACTGTGAAATCGCCAACTAGCCATCGCAGATGGCCATCAATAAAGATCCAAGAGAGAACTCCCATAGTTGCCGCAAGCGATAAGACATTGAGTACAACCGCCTTGATAGGCAAAATTACCGAACCAGTAAATACGAAGAGCAGGATTAATACGCTCAGCACAATCCAACCAAGGGCAAGTGGCAAAGTGCGGGCAATGCCATCTTGTGAATCTGTGTAATCAGCGGCAACTCCGCCGATGAGCGTTCCCACAGGAGCCTCAATATCGCGAATTGCGTGGATCATCGCCTGCGCTTCTGGAGTGCGGGGCAGCATAGATTCAATCGCTTGAACTCGAATATCGTTTCCAAAAGTTTGAGGTGCACCAACTGCAACTATTCCTTCGACCTTACTAATCTTTGCGAGGTAAGCAGTGACTTCATCGGAACGCGATGCGCCACCTTTAATAATAATTTCGACTGGATTTCCGGTCTGCCCTGCAAATCTTTCAGCTTGTACTGCAGTTGCAATCGCAGCCGGATTTGAAGCCGGAAGTGTGCGCGAATCAGTTTGCGAGAAATTTATATTTAAAATTGGCGAAGCGAGAATTGCAAGTAATGCAAGTGATAGGAGAGTAACTGTCAGCGGTTTGCGCATAACGTAACGAGCTGTCTGTGCCCAGCGTCCATCTTCACGAGGAGTAATTGCAGATTTGCGCACAACGCCCTTATCAACTCGAGCGCCCATAATTGCCAAAATTGGTGGCAGACCCAAGAGCGCGCCAACTACTGCAAGTGCAACGACTGCGGTTCCGGCATATCCAAATGATTGCAGGAATGGAAGTGGGAAGAAGGTGAGAGATAGGAGAGTGACAAGAACTGTCAGACCGGAGTAGAAGACAGTTTTTCCGGCAGTGGCCATGGTGGTCACCAATGAATCCTCAGTGCTATTTCCTTTATGGAGCTCTTCGCGGAATCTATTGACGATAAGGAGCGCATAATCAATACCCAAACCAAGTCCCATACCAGTGGTGAGGTTGAGCGCATAGATGGAGACGTCGGTAAAGAGAGAGATAAGGTAGAGAATTAAGAATGTACCTAGAATCGCTGCTACGCCCACAATCAGTGGCATTGCTGAAGCCGCCAGCGCACCGAAGACAAATACCAACAAGATAAAGGTAGCCGGAATAGATATAGATTCAGATAATTTTAGATCTTGCGAAATTTTCTCATTAATTGCATTTCCAATGACGCCAAAGCCACCAGCATAGAGAGTAAAGCCTTCCTTCTTCCCATCGTATTTCTCTTGGAAGGTTGCACCGAGTGATTGGCTCTCTGGGCTAAATGCTTCAGCCTTGCCGTAGACCAAAATGTAGGCAGCTTTTCCATCATTAGATTTCAGAGATGCGGCGCCACCAGAGCTCCAGTATGAAAGGGTTCTAGCAACACCTTCTTCGCGGGCAATCTTCTTTTCCAGCGCAACTGCACGTGCAGCTACCGCTGGATCATCAACGCTCGCACCGGCATCGACCATCAAGACAATCGTAGGATCAGATTGTTTGAGAGTGTTCTTGATGTAGTCGTACGCCTTATACGAATCGCTTGATTCAACAGAGTAACCGCCAGAGGTGAGTTTTGCGAAAACTTGCGAACCGATTCCACCAGCGCCAAGCACAAAAATTATGAATGCGATGAGTGCAAAGTAGCGACGTTTTACAGCAAAGTGACCGAGTCTCTCAAACATGGGTCCATTATGGCTGATGGATGAGTGCAGTAGACTCGTCCTCGTGAGTGACCTATTTCCTATTACAACTGATGATGAGCGCGATCCACGCGAAGATCAATCAGAGGAGAGTCGTCGCGACCGCCAATTAGAGGATGATCGCCCACCCCATCACGGCGGTTAATTAATCAGCCGAGCTTGGCTTTGGCGCTGAGTCAGTTTTATAGAAGCCACTACCCTTAAAGACGATTCCCACAGTTGAATAGACCTTCTTGATTTCACCTTGGCATTGCGGGCATTGTGAGAGTGCAGCATCGCTAAAAGATTGCACAACTTCAAAGGCATGGCCGCATGCAGCGCATGCATATTGGTATGTAGGCACAGTGTGACCCTTTCCGCTCGAAATCGCGCCCCTCATGGACTAGCCCTAAGTCTAAAGTGGTGACACGATTAGCGTGAAATCGAGTGGTTGGATCGCCAAAGGGGGATAGCCGGTGAAGAAGTGGTGTGGTGCGGTTCTCGTACTTATATTGTCAGTAACTCCAGCCCAGGCAGCCAATTTGGTTTCAACCTCACCTGTTGCCGGTCAATCTCTCCAGAGCGCACCTAGCGCGGTCACCATCAATATCGATACCGCATTGATTGATTCTGGAAATGACATCACAGTGACTGATCCATCAGGAGTTCGCGTTGATGATGGCCTGATTACAGTTGGGGGCACAGCAGCAGTCATCGGTTTAAAGCCGTTGACCCAAGGTGGCATATACACCGTTACCTACAACTTACTTCCCGAGAATGATGTGCCGCTTGCCGGATCATTTACCTTTAATTTTGTTCAAGCTTCCATTGCGCCTTCTGTTGCGCCTCAACCAACAGAATCGGCCGCTCCAATTCCAACCGGTAACAATGTTGGAACAACTATGTTTGTCTTCGGTTTATTGTTTGCGGCGCTGATAGTCACAGTTGCGCTCGCTCGGTATGCACGAAAGTTGTATAGCGAAAGATAAATCGTGAGTTTTCTCAATCAATCAATCTATTACCTCTCCTCATTTGCCGCTATCGGCGCACTTGTGGCAGCATCTTTTTTGATAGTCAATATCGAAGGGGCACTGACATCTTCTGCCTTACTGATTAAGAAGCGCGCCATACTCTTCTTTAATATCTGGCTCGTAAGTGCCGCGCTAAAGATCCTCTTAACTTTGGCAGATATTCTCGATGGATCAATCTCTAGCGCAATTCAGATTTCTACTCTCAATTCTTTTCTCCGACAAACCGACTTGGGTAGAGCGCTACTCATTCAATTAATAGCTATTGCGCTTATTGCAATTGCACTCAACTTCTTTAAACGGGCATTGCCTATAGCTGTCATAACGGGTTTATCACTTATAACCATTGTGATTCCGGTATTTCAAAGCCATGCTGCCGCAAATGGATCACATGCATTGGCAATTGGAGCCCTCGTTACCCACGTGATTGCGTTATCGCTGTGGGTAGGCAGTCTCTTTGCCATAGTTCTCATCCCCGAAGAGCAAAGAATTGTTGCCGTCCAACGTTTCTCGCAATTGGCGCTATGGGCTGCGATAGCAGTTGCGATTAGTGGAATAGCAACGGCATATACCCGACTTAATTTCAAAGCAGCTTGGGGGAGTCAATACTCAACTTTGGTAATAGTTAAAGTTGCGATGACTCTAGTTTTATTGATGCTAGCGCGTATCAATCGCCAGCATTTGCAGTCTGGCGATGAAATGCGTTGGAAGGAATTGCTGCGACTTATTTCAGTTGAAGTAATGGTGATGGCGGCAGTTGTGGTGATGGGAAGCTGGCTCACTCTCATCACTCCACCCGTAACATCCACAACGGAGTTAACCCCGGCACAACTTATCGTTGGCATGAAGACTCCACCGCCACCCACATTGTGGCGAATATTGATTTCATTTAGCCCTGATGCGTTGATGATTTCACTTCTCGTCACGGCAGCAGCTCTGTATTTTTATGGCGTACATATCTTGCGCAAACGCGGTGATGCTTGGCCGAAAGGACGCACCGCTGCATTTATCTCTGGACTTCTACTTATTGATCTAGCAACTTCGGGCGGCCTCGGTCTTTACGCCCTCTTCTCATTTCAATACCACATGCTGGCTCACATGATTTTGGGAATGATTGCACCGATTGGCTTAGTCCTTGGCGCCCCAATCACATTGGCCTTACGCACTTTGCCGGCAGGTCGAACTGCTACCGAACGTGGCCCACGCGCTTTCTTGCTGACCGCGCTACATTCCCGGTATTCATTAGTGCTGAATAATCCAATTACTGCGCTGGCTATCTTTGATGGCTCGCTCTTTGCGCTTTACT
>CAZMBG010000062.1:0-6173 GCA_964564615.1 uncultured Candidatus Planktophila sp. | reverse complement strand
AACGCCCTTGCCCAGCGCTTTGATAATGTTGCGGACCGCCTTTTCCGGTGTAATACCGGTGATAACTCCTTGGCGTACCAAATCTTCCGCTGATTCCATGACGAGGTATGGATTCACCGCTGCTGCGCCATAACCCACAAGAAGGGCAACGTGATGCACCTCGCGAACATCGCCGGCTTCTACCACTAAACCAACCTGAGTACGAGTCTTCTCGCGAATCAAGTGGTGGTGAACGGCTGCGGTAAGAAGTAGTGACGGAATTGGGCACTCTTCCGCATCGCCATCGCGATCAGAGAGCACGATGATGTGAGCACCGTTGCGAATTGCCTGCGAAACTTCCTGCTTAATCTCCTCAATGCGATTGCGAAGTGTGTTGCCATCTCCCGAAACGGGGAACAAACCGCGCACTACATAAGAGGCTAGTTCTGGATACTCATCATCAACATTGATATTGATAATCTTTGAAAGTTCATCATTATCGATGACTGGAAATGCGAGCGAGATTTGCTTGCAGCTATCGGGTCCAGGATCTAAAAGATTATGTTCTGGGCCAATTGAACCGCCCAGGCTAGTGACCAACTCCTCTCGCATGGCGTCGAGCGGTGGATTAGTGACTTGAGCAAAGAGTTGCGAGAAGTAATCGAACATGAGTCGTGGCTTATTGGAGAGGACTGCAATAGGCGTATCTGTACCCATAGAGCCAAGCGCTTCGCCACCCGTTTTTGCCATCGGGGCGATCACAATCTTCAACTCTTCTTCAGTGTAACCAAATGCTTTCTGGCGACGCACAACGGATTTATGTGGGTAGATAATGTGTTCGCGGGAAGGAAGCTCAGATAGACGAACCATTCCATCTGCCAGCCACTTTCCATACGGAGCAGCATCGGCGAGTTGATCTTTGATTTCATCATCTTCAATGATGCGACCAGATTCGATATCAACTAAGAACATCTTTCCTGGTTGTAAACGCCCCTTACGCACCACCGATGCAGCAGGAATGTCGAGCACTCCGACTTCAGATGCGAGAACAACAAGTCCATCATCGGTAACCCAGAAGCGAGAAGGACGCAATCCGTTACGATCGAGAACAGCGCCTACCTGGTGGCCATTGGTGAAGGTGACGCACGCTGGTCCATCCCAAGGTTCCATGATTGATGCGTGGAAGGCGTAGAAATCTCGTCGCTTCTGCGACATTGTTGTGTGATTCTCCCACGCCTCTGGAATCATCATTAAGACTGCGTGTGGCAGAGAACGGCCACCGAGATAGAGAAGTTCTAGAACTTCATCGAGCGAGGCCGAGTCTGAGCCAGACATTTCTACAATCGGAAAGATGCGCTCTAGGTCAGCGCCGAAATATTCACTCTTGAGAAGTGATTCACGGGCGCGCATCCAGTTTCGATTTCCCTTAACCGTATTAATTTCGCCATTGTGCGCGATATATCGATAAGGGTGAGCTAGCGGCCAAGATGGAAAGGTATTAGTAGAAAAACGAGAGTGCACGAGCGCTAGAGGTGATTTCACGCGCTCATCACTGAGATCAGGGAAAAATTCTTCGAGCTGACCGGTTGTGAGCATTCCCTTGTAGACAATCGTCTGCGACGAAAGTGAAGGGAAGTAGATGTCGAGTGAGTGTTCGATTCGTTTGCGAAGACAGAACGCTCTGCGATCGAGGGCAATACCACTTTCACCATTCTTGCCCGAAATGAAGAGTTGGCGAAATTCTGGCATCACCGAAACAGCAGTCTTGCCGAGTGAAGCCGGATTAATTGGCAGAGATCTCCAACCTAAAACATTTAACCCTTCCTCATCTGCAATGCGCGCGACCTCATTGTCGAAATTTTCTCCCGGCGCAATAAAGGCGATACCGGTTGCATATGAATCAGGTGCGGGAAGTGCGAAATCTACTACCGCTCGATAAAACTCATCAGGGACTCGAATCAAAATTCCGGCGCCATCACCGCTATCAGGTTCGGCTCCAGAAGCGCCGCGGTGTTCAAGATTGCGAAGTGCAGTCAAAGCTTTGGCGACAATGTCGTGCGTGGCAACTTTATTAAGTGTTGCCACCATCGCCACACCGCACGCATCGTGCTCATTGGCGGGATCATAAAGACCCTGCGCCTTGGGGTATGACGTTAGAGAAGATGAAAGAGCCACCTGATTTCTCCCTTGTGAGTAATACAAAGGGACATCGGTGGCCCATCTATTCGCCTCACTCGCGCGTGAGGTAGGGAGAAGGCTAGCACCCTTATTTAGGCAACGGCAGTATTAAATAGTTGGCCAATTCCAGCGGTAATTGCCATTCCTAAGCACCCACCCACGACTACTCGGAGGGTAGGAATCAGAATCTTTGAACCTGCCGTCTTCGCGCCCAATACTCCAGCAACAACTAAACCGACGAGAGTGAAGACCAGGATCGATGCAACGACCTTGCCGTGTGATGGGGCAAAGGCGCCGGCAAAGGGAATGAGCCCACCGAAGGTAAAGGCGCTGGCGGAAGCAATTGCTGCTTGCACAGGTCGAGCCTTGCTATGCGGATGGTGGCCGAGTTCATCGCGTAGATGTGTTCCGAGCGCATCTTTGGCAGTCATTGCTTCTGCAACTTCGCGAGCTAACTTTTCATCAAGCCCGCGCTCTTTATAAATTTCAACCAACTCAAGCAACTCACCTTCAGGGTCAATTGCAAGATGTTCAATCTCTAATAGTCGATCTGACTCTTCGATATCGGTCTGTGAGCTGACTGAAATATATTCGCCAACCGCCATCGACAACGCGCCCGCAGCGATTCCAGCTGCACCAGTTGCCATAATAATTTCAGTTGCCTTATCAGAACCTGCACTAGCGGCGGCAATACCAACCATCAAACTTGCAGTTGAGACCAGACCATCGTTAACTCCGAGCACCGCGGCACGTAGCCAACCGGCCCGATGTCCTCTATGTTCGAGATTGCGTTGATAAACATCTTCGAGCGCCATGCCACCCATCTTATCGCGTGGTGCGGGAAAATCGCTTGAAGCACCATAGTGCAACGGCAGCAGCGATTGCGGCAACAAAAATGTTGATTCGAATTCCGGCTATGTAGTGAGCGGGATCGATACGTAGGTATTCGAAGAGTGAACGTCCAAGACAATACAAGGCAACGTAGAGAGCGAAGACTTGCCCAGGGCGAGCACGACCTGAAAACCGCAGAAGAATTATTCCTGCAGCAAGACACCAGAGCGATTCATAGAGAAAGGTAGGGTGAAAAGTTTCAAATTGAGAGTAGCCAACAGGACGTGCCCATGAGGGAATTTCTAAACCCCACGGCAATGCGGTTGGCTTTCCAAATAACTCACCATTAAACCAATTTCCCCAACGGCCAATCGCCTGGGCGAAGATAATTCCGGGAGCGACCGCATCTGCAAAATATCGAAACTTCGGCAGTTCGCGAGTACGAGCAAGGTAGAGATAAGCGAAAAATGCGCCAACGCCACCAAGAAAGATAGCTCCCCAAATTCCCAACCCACCTTGCCAGATCTTAAGGATGTCACCTGGATGCCCGGTTGCCCCAAAATATTTCTCTGGGGTGGTGACAACGTGATAGAGACGGCCACCTAAAATTCCGCTTGGTACAGCGATAATCGCTACATCAGAGACCACTCCCCGAGTGTGTGGAAAGTTGGCAACAAATCTCCGATTGCTCAACCACACTGCAACCGCAACGCCGGCAATAATGCAGAGGGCATATGCATGTACAGTCAATGGCCCAATCTGAAAGATCGAGACGCTCGGTGTTGGAATCGAGCGGTGCATAAATTTATCCGCGCTCTACTGCGGCTTTAAATTTATCGGTACTGAAATACTCGGTGTTGCGGTCGATCTCTTTTCCATTAACAAAGACAGTTGGAGTTGAGTTAACGCCTTGATCGGCTCCGGATTGGGCAACCTTTGCGACATATGAGTTATAGGTGCCTGCTTTGACACACGATGCAAAGGAAGAAGAGTTCACTCCAGCAACTTTGCCAATTGCAATTAGGCGGTCATTGCTCCATTCTCCGGAATTTTCTGCCTTTGGTTGATAGGCATATAGCGCATTGTGGAAGTCAATAAATTTATCTTCATCCGCTGCACAGGCAGCTGCATTAGCGGCACGAACAGATTCTTCACCTAGGAATGAGAGCATATGGAAGGTTACTTGCGCCTTCTTTTCGGTAATCAACGAATCGATATAGTCAGCTTGGACAATCTCAAATTGCTGGCAGATTGGGCATTGAAAATCCTCCCAGATATCTACTTTGGGGACTCCAGTGAGATCGCCATTAAAGGTAATACCTGTTCCCTTATCAGCTGCAACGGTTGATGGGTAGACCACCTTGGAGTTCTTGCTGCTTTCACTATATTTAAAAGCGCCCACGAGAGCGATAGAGATGACAATAATTCCGGCAACAACATAGGTTGCGAAGCGATCTTTCTTAGGTTCTTGAGCCATACGGCAAATATAGTGCTTTGGCTAGAGTTATTCGCCCCGAACTCCAAGCGCGAGTTCGCGGGCCAGCGAGGTAACTGCTGCCAATCCAGCATCCAACGTTGGCGCATCTAAGATTGCCTTGACGAAGGCAGAGCCCACAATTACTCCATCAGCATATGAAGCTACTTCTCGGGCTTGTTCGCGGGTAGAGACTCCAAGTCCGACACATACAGGTAGTGGCGTCGTCGTGCGGATACGCGCAACGAGTTCGCGCGCAGCAGATGGCGCACTGGTGCGTGCGCCTGTAACTCCCATGATGCTCGCGGCATAAACAAAACCACTGCATTGAACAGTTACTAATGGGAGCCGGACATCTGATGTACTCGGCGCAACCACATAAATTGGATCAATCTCTGCTTCAGCTGCCGCTGCGAGCCATTGTTCAGACTCTTCAATTGTTAAATCTGGATGAATGACGCCAGATCCGCCACGAGCTTTAACTTCGCGCGCAAATTCTGTGACTCCAAATTTCTCAACTGGATTCCAATACGTCATAACTACAGATGGAACACCACTGCGATGAGCAAACTCCAGCGCACCAAAGACATCTGATGCTTTCGTTCCTTGCGCGAGCGCAGTTACTGCCGCAGCTTGAATAGTTGGTCCATCCATGACTGGATCGCTATAAGGGAAACCAATTTCAATGGCATCAACACCGCCCGCCACAAATGCCGAAATTACTTTATGGCAATCAACTTGGCTAGGGAATCCAGCGGGAATGTAAGCGATAAGCGCCGCTCGATTTTCAGCGCGTGTTTGCTGAAAGAGTTGGTCGAGTGCGGTAGCCATCAGTGAATATCAATTCCGAAGTACTGCGCCGCGGTGTGCACATCTTTATCGCCGCGCCCGGAAAGATTGACCAGAAGAACTGCGCTTGGTCCGAGTTCTTTACCGACTTTAATCGCACCAGCTAATGCGTGTGCGGTTTCGATAGCCGGAATAATTCCTTCGCTCTTGCAGAGAAGCGAGAAGGCCTCCATCGCCTCTCTATCTGTAATTGCTCGATATTCTGCCCGACCAATATCGTGCAAATATGCGTGCTCAGGACCAACGCCCGGATAATCGAGTCCGGCTGAAATCGAATGCGACTCTATGGTTTGGCCGTCACCATCTTGCAGAACATATGAACGGGTTCCGTGTAAGACGCCAGAAGAACCACCGGTAATTGTTGCGGCGTGGCGACCAGTTTCAACTCCATCTCCCCCGGCTTCTAGACCAATGAGTCGAACATCGGTATCGGAGATAAAACGATGAAATATTCCTATTGCATTAGATCCGCCACCTACACATGCAAGAACTGCATCTGGTAAACGACCAATTTCCGCGAGCATTTGAGCGCGAGCTTCTTCACCAATAATTTTATGGAAGTCTCGCACCATGATTGGGAAAGGGTGAGGTCCAGCCACAGTTCCCAATAGATAATGCGTACTTTCAACATTTGTAACCCAGTCGCGCATGGCTTCGTTAATAGCATCTTTGAGGGTACGTGAACCCGATGTCACTGGAATAACTTGCGCACCTAGCATCTTCATTCGCGCAACATTGAGCGCTTGGCGCTTGGTGTCTTCCTCGCCCATATAAACGACGCATTCCAACCCCATCAGCGCTGCGGCTGTTGCAGAGGCGACTCCATGTTGTCCAGCGCCAGTTTCGGCGATGATGCGCTTCT
>CAZMBG010000061.1:0-6308 GCA_964564615.1 uncultured Candidatus Planktophila sp. | reverse complement strand
TTGCAGTAGCAATTACAACTGTTGCTTTGACAGCAGGATCTTTCGGTATCGCTGAGGCTGCTTCAAAGGCAAAGTCAGTATCAACAAAGACTGCAGTTTCAAGCATTGCAAATCCAATGGCTAATGCGCAATCAGGTCGCGGCCAGGAACTTGCAACCGTACTTGCGGCTCTTGTTACAAAGGGCACAATTACTCAAGCACAAGCCGATGCAATTAAGAGCGCATACGATGCAGCTGAAGCTGCAGAGCATGCAAACGATCCTCAGGGCCAGAAGGGTCCAAAGGGTGCAGGCGCATTCGGAATCGACAAACTTGCCATCACATCAACAACACTTGGAATTGATTCAGCAACAGTGAAGTCACGCCTTCAGGCTGGCGAATCTCTCGCAACAATCGCAGGTGCAAAGAAAGATGCATTGATTGCAGCTCTCGTTGATGCAGAGACCAAGGCAATCGATGCCGCAGTTACTGCTGGAAAAATCACATCTGCTGATGCAACAACTTTGAAGGCAGACCTCACAGCTCACGTCACCGCAGAAGTAAACGGAACACTTCCTGGCGGAATGATGGGTGGTAAGGGTCCACGCGGTGGACACGGCCATGGCGGTCCACGCGGTGGTATGAACAGTGGATCAACCAGCGGTACACCTGGTGGCATTCCATCAACTAATAACTAAATAACACTTCATGTAATCCTCCTTAGGTAAAAACCCGCCAAGTCCCCCTTACTTGGCGGGTTTTTCATTTCTTTCAGCGCTGAGGTTGCGCCCCCGTGATTAAATTGCGTATGCGCATTCATATCGGCAGCGATCACGCCGGGCTCACATTTAAAAATGAGCTCATCGAACATCTCGTGGCTAATGGTCACGACGTTACTGATCACGGTCCATACCAGTATGACGCCCTCGATGATTACCCAGATTTCTGTATCCCAACCGCCCAGGCCGTCGCCAAGGATTCGACATCGCTCGGCATCGTTCTTGGTGGCTCTGGAAATGGCGAACAAATCGCGGCAAATAAAGTGAAAGGGGTTCGCGCCGCTCTTGTATGGTCAGTTGAGACCGCAAAGCTTGCTCGTGAACATAACAATGCCAATGTGATTTCAGTTGGTGAGCGCATGCATGATTCAGCCCTGGTAAAGCAACTTATCGACACCTTTATAGCAACACCATTTCCTGGTGACGAACGCCATGCTCGTCGCATCGGGAAGATTGCACACTTTGAAGAGAGTGGAGAAATCTAAAGCTTTACATAGCGCATGTCGTTTACAACATGCTCTTTCCGAATTCCTTGGCCTTCAAATCGTGTCAGTGGCCGCCAGTCGGGGCGTTCTACCTTTCCACCTTGATACAGATTTGAACCGCTAAATACATCGATAATCCACTCAGCATATGGCTCCCAGTCAGTTGCAATATGGATATATCCCCCAACTTTTAATTTGCGATGGATGAAATTTATAAATTCTGCATTGACGATACGACGTTTATGTTGGCGTTTCTTCGGCCACGGATCTGGGAAGAAGAGATGTATTCCATCGAGCGACTCATCTTCAACCATGGCATCCAAGATCAAATGGGCATCGCCGAACATAACGCGCAAGTTGGAGAGGTGATTTTCAACGATGTGTGAAAGCAGTTTTCCGATTCCTGGGCGATGAACATCAATTGCTATAAAGCCGGTATCGGGAAAATCTCTGGCAATCTGCCAGGTTGCCTCACCCATGCCGAAGCCAATTTCGAAAACCCGTTGTGTTGTTCCCGGAAATAATTGAGCGAAGTCGATTTTTTCGTCAGCTGGCTCAATTCCAAATTGCTCCCAATAAGTATCGAGCGCCAATTGTTGTGGGGCGGTTATTCGCTTTCCGCGAATCCGATAAGTGCGAATGCCATCGGTCTTATCACCCTCATAGGTACTCTTCATGTGGCCAATCTTAACTTTTATCCAATAGGTAATTTCTCGCCCGACATGGTTTGATAGGTCGGTTCAATACAAAGGAGTACCACTGTGCCAGGAGTTAATCTCACCCGCGCCGAAGCCCAAGAGCGTTCCTCGCTTCTGAAAGTCCATTCTTACGAGATTGATCTCAATCTCACCACTGGTGCAGAAAACTTTATCGTGGCGACTCGGATTAAGTTTGATTGCCTCACACCGGGAGCTACCACATTTATCGATGCAGTGGGAAAAAGAGTCATTAAAGCCGAGCTCAATGGTCAACCATTTGATCCTAAGTACGATACTGAATCTATTTTCTTACCACCGCTTGCGGCCACGAACGAGCTCTATGTTGAACTCGAAGGAATTTATTCAAACTCGGGTGAAGGACTCCATCGGTTCCAAGACCCAGCCGATAATGAGGTTTATCTCTATACCCAGCACGAAATTGCAGATGCTCGTCGCACCTTTGTTTGCTTTGATCAACCCGATCTCAAAGCTACATATGCAATTTCAGTTCTCGCACCTTCGCACTGGGAGGTAATCTCCAACAACCCGATTGAATCAAAGGTTCAGCAAGGCGAGTTTGCGCAATGGAAATTTAAAACCACTCCCCTTATGTCTACCTATCTCACTGCACTCGTTGCCGGGCCGTACTACAAAGTTGAGAGCGTGTATGAAGGCACAAAAACTGTTCCGCTTGGACTTTACTGCCGAAAGTCGCTTGCACCTCATATGGATGCAGAAGAATTATTTGATCTCACTCGTCGTGGTTTTGCTGAATACGAGAAGAAATTTGGATTGGCATATCCCTTTGAAAAGTATGATCAAATCGCAGTAGCAGAATTCAACGCTGGAGCAATGGAAAATGCGGGTTGCGTAACTTTTGCTGAAAATTACTTTGTATTCCGCTCGAAAGTCACTGATAAGGAATACAACTGGCGCGCTAACATTATTTTGCACGAGATGGCTCACATGTGGTTTGGAGATCTCGTCACTATGTCTTGGTGGGACGATCTCTGGCTCAATGAATCCTTCGCAGAGTGGGCCTCCTATTACACCTTGGCAACGGCAACCAGATTTACAAATTCGTGGACCGTCTTCAACGCTGAGCGCAAAACATGGGCATATCGTCAAGATCAACTCTCATCCACCCACCCCATCGCTGCAGATATGTTTGATCTCAGCGCTGTGCATGCCAACTTTGATGGAATTACCTATGCAAAGGGAGCATCTGTTCTGCAGCAATTGGTAGCTCACGTTGGTCTCGAAAACTTTATGAAAGGTTTGCAGACTTACTTTGCAAAACACGCCTGGGGCAATACAACTCTCAATGATTTACTTGTTGAACTTGAAGCGACATCCGGTCGAGATTTAAAGCCTTGGGTTGCGCTCTGGTTGCAGACCTCAGGAGTTAATACGCTCCGCCCGCAACTTACTATTGAAGATGGCAAATATGTCAGTGTTGCAATTGCTCAGGAGGCACCGACTGTGCCAGTTGGATCTACCGATCTTCGCCCACATCGCATGGCTGTTGGACTTTATGACAAATCGGGATCAAAGATTGTGCTTCGCAAACGAATTGAGCTCGATGTGGCGGGAGCACTTACTCCAGTTCCAGAACTTGCGGGCGAGAAGGTCGCAGATTTATTGATGATCAACGATGGCGACCTTTCATACGGAAAAGTTCGCTTCGATGAAACCAGCATCGAAACGCTCAAGAGCTCACTTGGTTTAATAGAAGATGATTTAACTCGCGCCTTAGCGTGGTCGGCCATGTGGGATATGACTCGCGATGGCGAATTATCGGCAAGTGATTATGTAACGACGGTAATCAACGGACTTGCAGGTGAACCAGATGCTGCAGTCATTAATATGCAATTTGGTCAGTTGTATACCGCAGTCGAACTTTATGCTGCCGATGCCAACCGATCAGCGCTGCGCACTTTCGTTGCAGATGGACTCTTCCGCCTTCTTGATTCCTCGACTCCGGGAAGCGATCTCCAACTTCAATATGTTCGCGGCTCAGCTATGTTTGCCGCCCAACCAGATCACATTGAGCGAGTGCGTTCAGTGCTCAATGGTGAAGTAAAAGGTGTAACTGTTGATGCCAATCTTCGTTGGCACCTACTCAATTCAATCGTTGAACGTGGCGCAGCCACAATCGAGGAAGTTGAAACCGAGTTGGTTCGCGATAAAACTGCAGATGGAGAAAAGGCAGCAGCCTTTGGTCGCGCTGCAATTCCAGATGCATCAGTGAAAGCTGCAGCATGGGAGCTGGTGACAACCCAAGAGATCAGCAACCATATTCAGGTACAGACTGCCTTAGGTTTCCAGCGCGCTGCTCATAGAGATCTCACTGCTGCTTACGTTGATAAGTTCTTTGAGATTGTTGCTGATTACTTTGACAACCACACTTACGAGTTCTCGAAGAGTTTTATCAACTACTTCTTCCCGATCTACCAGATTTCGCAATCCACTATTGATAAAGCAAATCAGTGGCTCGATGGGGCAGGAACTTCAGCGCCAGCGGCGTTAAGACGCTTAATTGCAGAACAGCGTGACACTTTGTTACGCGCTCAAAAAGCGCAAGCTAAAGATGCACAAGGGTGAAATTAGTCGATTGAATTAACGACGTCGCGTTTCTTCGCTTTTTTATCGCGGCCGCCAATATAGGCGAGGCCACCAATAACTACGAAGAGCGCGATCGGCAGCGCCACGAAGTAAGTAACTGTCTGGAGGGCGGTCAAGCCCTCCCCTGGCTGAGCGTTGCCCTCTTGCGCGATAGTAGGAAGAAGATGTGCAACGGAAGATAGCGACTTAATCATGGGTCCAGTCTATCCTTAACTCCATGAGCGATCACACACAGACATTTCTCGATTGGTTTACTGGTGCACCGCTGCGAGTGATTACAGTGATAGTTATCGCTGTTATCGCTCACTTCGTCGGTAACCGTGGCATACGTCGCACTGTTAAGAAACTATCCTCAGCAGATTTCAAACCCGGCCCTGGAGTGATTGCTCGACAAGCCGAAAGAGCAAAGACAATCGGTACCGTCCTGACCTCTGCCTACAATGGAATTATCTGGGTTATTGCAGTCTCAATGATTGTTGGGGAATTTGGATTTAACTTGGGCCCAGTAATCGCATCGGCTGGAGTTGTGGGAGTTGCTATTGGTCTTGGTTCGCAAACTCTAGTGAAAGATTTTCTCTCTGGAATATTTATGCTGATTGAGGATCAATACGGTGTTGGCGATAGCGTCAAAGTTGGTGACGTTGAAGGAGTAGTTGAAAAGGTTGGACTGCGGGTAACTACAGTCCGCGACCCACAAGGAACGTTGTGGTATTTGCGTAACGGCGAGATCTTGGTTGTTGGTAACGAATCCAAGAAGTAATCAATCTTCAAAAGAATTCAACAGGTGCTCGGCTGCACCTTCCAAATAGCGCCATAGCTTCTCTTCCGCTTCTGGCTGCATCTCCATACCTTTAACAGCTTCGCGCATACATCCGAGCCAGGCATCACGAGCCGCTGGACCAATATGAAAGCCGGCATGTCGCATGCGCAAACGTGGATGGCCGCGCTCTTCTTGGTAGGTAGTTGGACCACCCCAATATTGTTCGAGGAACATTTGCAATCGCCGGGCAGCCCCAGCCATATCGCGTTCGGGATACATAGGGCGCAAAATCTCATTGGTTGCTACTCGGGCATAGAACTGCGAAACCAAATCCGAGAAGAATGCTTCTCCGCCAAATAGCTCGTAGTAATTTGTGGTGTCACGCTCTGCCATAGTTAGCCTCTAAGTTCTGCTGCTGATTTTCCTTTAGCTATTTGTAGCACCGCAACTGCTGCAACGATACACATCGCCGCTGAGATATAGAACGCACCTGCATAATCGCCAAATTTCACTCGAAAGAGCGCTGCACCGAGGGCTGCAACCGATGCGCCAATTTGGTGAGCGACAAATACCCAACCGTAAACAACTGTACCTCTAGCAGGGCCCAGCACAATTCGTGAGAGCATCAAAGTAGGAGGAACTGTTGCTACCCAATCGAGGCCGTAGAAAATAACGAAGACCAAAGTTGATGGATGGAGATCCGAGAAGAGGATATTTGGCAATAAGAAGAGTGAAAGTCCTCGAAGCCCGTAGTAGAAGAAGAGAAGTTTGCGTGGATCGTATTTATCGGTCAGATAACCGGAGAAGATAGTGCCAACGACATCGAATACGCCTACCAGCGCCAACAAGCTAGCGGCAACGGTCTCACCCATGCCATGGTCGTGAGCGGCAGGAATGAAGTGAGTTCCAATCAAACCATTAGTTGAGAGACCACAGACAAAGAAGGTAAAGAAGAGAATCCAGAAATTTCGACTGCGCGAGG
>CAZMBG010000060.1:4106-6314 GCA_964564615.1 uncultured Candidatus Planktophila sp. | reverse complement strand
GGTGGCTTTAGCGTCCATCTCGATAACTTTGATGGCCCCTTCGACCTCTTATTGCAGTTAATTTCCCGCCATAAAATGGATATCACGGAGGTCTCGTTAAGCCTGGTCACCGACGAATTTATCGCCTATATCCGAGCTCTAGAGGCATCAGGTGAGGGTTGGCGCCTCGATCAGGCGACAGAGTTCCTGGTAATCGCCGCCACCCTTCTCGATCTCAAGGCAGCCCGATTGCTGCCAAGCGGGGAGATCGAAGATGAAGAGGATCTCGCCCTTCTCGAGGCTCGAGATATCCTCTTTGCCCGCCTCCTTCAATATCGCGCCTTTAAGGAGCTGGCAGCCCACTTTAACGATGCCATCGCCGCGGCCGATAAGTCATTCCCTCGCGTAGTCGCCTTAGATCCAGCCTTGGCCTCACTTCTGCCGGAGGTCTTAATTGGAGTGGGGCCGACTCGATTTGCCGCAATCGCTGAACGAGCCCTAACCCCCAAGGTTGCACCAGTAGTAGCCGTCTCGCACCTGCATACATCGCTGGTGAGCGTCGCCGAGGAGTCCAAGGTGGTTATCGAGGCGCTCCGCAGCTCACGAAGCCTCTCCTTTAGATCCCTTATCAGTGGCGTTGATTCAACGCTGGTCGTGGTAGCCCGCTTCCTCGCCCTCCTAGATCTCTATCGACAAGGCGCGTTGCGATTTGAGCAGGTCGTTGCTCTCGGCGACCTGCAGATCAGTTGGATAGGTAGCGACGATGGCGAGATTGAGATTAGCGATGAGTTTGATACTCCAGTAGGTATCGAAGAGGAACCTCAAGTAAAGGTTGAGGGTTCAGAGGAGGATGGCGATGAGTGAAGTTGATGTGAATAGCCAAGAGGGCGCACCTGAGGTTCAACTGAGCCATATCTTTGACGAGAGCCATCTCGATCGCAGTATTGAAGCGATCTTGATGGTCGTGGATGAGCCGGTCACTGAGATAACCCTGGCAACAGTTCTGGAAGTTACAGTCGACCAAGTTGAGGCCTCACTCTCTCGTTTGGTAGAGAGTTACTCCGAGCGCGGCTTTACCCTCAAAGCGGTCAATGGAGGGTGGCGTTACTACAGCAACCCAGAATATTCAGCGGTTGTCGAGAAATTCGTTCTTGATGGCCAACAGAATCGCCTTACCCAGGCAGCGCTTGAGACTTTGGCCGTGATCGCCTACCGCCAGCCAGTCTCGCGTGCACGAGTTTCAGCTATCCGTGGAGTCAACGTTGAAGCAGTGATGAAGACCTTAATTACCCGTGGATTGGTAGAAGAGTATGGCGTGGAGAATGAGACTGGGGCGATCTTATACAAGACCACCAGCTACTTCCTCGAGCGACTTGGCCTCAACTCCTTGGAGGATCTCCCACCATTAGCCCCCCACCTTCCAGATATCGACGGTCTCGACGAGATTATCGATTCGCTCACCGATTAATTTTCCTTTAGAATTCACCCACCCCTCGCAATAGGGTAGGGGAGAACCGCCTGTCGTTAATGGATAGTCGAGATTGGAAGTACATCCTTATGGCCCTTATCCGCCTCAATAAAATTATCGCTGATTCCGGAGTTACCTCTCGCCGAGGTGCAGATTCCCTCATCTCTGAAGGTCGAGTAAGAGTCGACGGCAAGATCATTCGCGAGTTAGGTGCTAAATTTGACCCTGAAAAGTCTCAAGTAGAAGTTGATGGTGAGACAATAACTATTACAACGTCTAAGACTTATTTAGCACTTTATAAGCCACGAGGGGTTTTATCTACCATGTACGACCCTGATGGAAGACCTTCTCTCTCGGATTTCATTGATCTCCGTCGCGAACGCCTCTTCCACGTTGGCCGTCTCGATAAAGAGTCTGAAGGGTTGATTTTGCTGACCAACGATGGCGAACTTACCTTTAGAGCCACCCACCCAAAGTTTGGTCTAGAGAAGATGTACATCATTCAATATGACGGCAAACTACCAGATGGGGTGGAGAAGATACTCCTTGCCGGAATCGAGCTTGAAGATGGTATGGCTCGAGTATTGGCCTATCGAGAACTCTCGCCTGGATGGATAGAGGTCACTATCCACGAAGGTCGATATCACATTATCCGTCGTTTAATGGAGGCGGTGGGAGTAGATGTCCTGCGCCTTATCCGCACCAAGTTCGGGCCCATCTCTCTGGGCGAAACGTTGGAGGGGAGATGGCGCGATCTCAAT
>CAZMBG010000060.1:0-4006 GCA_964564615.1 uncultured Candidatus Planktophila sp. | reverse complement strand
TGGGTAAATAAATGAATACCTTATTCGAGTCTGAAGGCTTACCGCTACACTTAGGCCATGGCTGTAAGGGCAATTCGTGGCGCTACCCAGGTGGAGAGAGATACCCCTGAGGCGATTGGCCTTGCCACGCAAGAGCTCCTGAAAGAGATGATGGCGGCAAATAGCGCCACTCCCGAGAGCGTGATATCTGTTCTACTGACAGCGACCCCTGATCTCACCTCCACCTTTCCTGCCGCTGCTGCACGTGAAGTTGGATTTAGCAACGTTCCACTTATGTGTGCAGTTGAAATTGACGTACCCGGAGCTCTCGCTCGAGTTGTGCGAGCGATGGCCACGGTTGAGACAGAGCTTACAAAAGATCAGATTTCGCATATCTACCTTCATGGAGCCAAAGTGCTCCGTACAGATATTGCACAATGAAGCTCCAACGTATTCGCATTATTGGTTCAGGACTGATTGGAACATCTATCGGTTTGGCGGCGGTTTCGCGCGGGCTTACGGTGGAGATGGTTGATAGCGATGAACGGAGCCAATCAATAGCTCGTGATCTCGTACAGTCCGGGCCCATCTCAGCTCCAGCGCAACTCGTCATCCTCGCAACACCTATTTCGTCGATGCTAGAGGTTCTCGAGCGAGAGATTGAACTCAATCTTAACGCTAGCTTTATAGATGTTGGCTCTGTAAAAGTTAAACCTCTTCTAGATGTCCAAAGTTCTAGCCTGCCGATGGAGCGTTTTCTTCCCACCCATCCGATGGCAGGTCGAGAAGTTGGGGGAGCGGAATCTGCTCGAGGTGATCTATTTATCGATCGCCCTTGGATTATCGATCCAACCGGAGTAGATGTCGAGACCATTGAGTTAGGTCAGGAGCTGATAGAGATATGTGGAGCCACGATCTACACAATGAGCTCTGCCGAACACGATCGTGCAGTAGCCCTGATTTCACATCTTCCGCAAATCACGGCGTCGCTGCTGGCATCACAGTTGCGGCAAGCAGAGAGCAGTTGGCTTGAACTTGCCGGGGGAGGTCTTAGAGATACAACTCGAATTGCGGCTTCAGACCCAACTCTGTGGCGGGAAATCATTACCGCTAACTCCGGCGCTTTAAAGCCATTGTTGATAACAATGCGCGATCAGCTATCTACTTTAATTGGAAATATCGAAGATCCGCGAGCGATTGAAACTTTTCTGGAACTTGGAAATAGCGGTCGTTCAATGATTCCTGGAAAACATGGTGGTGCTGCCCGAAGTTATACATATTTACCGGTCATCATCGAAGATAAGCCTGGCCAACTCGCTGCGCTATTTGATGAATGTGGTGCAGCAGGAGTTAACGTTGAAGATATCTCTATTGAACACTCACCTGGTCAATTTACCGGTTTAGTCATACTTGCTTTATCAAAGAGTGATGCAAGTAAACTTCAAACACATCTCCACAACAAGGGATGGACCGTACATGCGCCACGAGGGGAGAAGTAATGATTGTTCTCGCTCTCGATGGACCGAGTGGTTCTGGAAAGTCGAGCACTGCAAAAGGAGTTGCTAGTCGGGCCGGATGGAACTATCTGGATACTGGCGCTCTCTATCGCGCAGTTGCTCTCCTTGCTCTCGAAAATTCCTGCGCGGATGAAGTATCGCTTTTAGAGAAGCTGAAGAACACTTCAATTACCTTTACATCCGATCCAGAATCACCATTAACCTTCATTGATGGTCGCGATGTTTCGCAGCAGATCCGAACTTTAGAAGTAACCGCCAGAGTTTCTGAAGTAAGTGCGTATCCATCTGTTCGCAAAGAACTCTTGCACCTACAGAAAGAGATCATTTCTAGAGCAGATCGAGGAATTGTCGTTGAGGGGCGAGATATCGGAACGGTAGTTGCGCCCGATGCGGCTTTGAAGATATTTCTCACCGCCGACCTTGATGCGCGCACAGTTCGTCGCGAAAGTGAATTGAGCGATAAGTCGATATCCACGCAACAGGTGGAAGAATCGCTTACTTCGCGAGATGTTATAGATTCCACGCGCACAATCTCTCCGCTGGCAAAAGCGCCAGATGCGGTCACTCTTGATTCAACCGAGTTGACGCTTGAAGAAGTTATAGATCGCATATGGGAGCTATTAAAAGAGCGAAATTTACTAGGTCTACCGATAGTTGCAATTTTAGGGCGGCCAAATGTAGGTAAGTCAACGCTTATCAATCGGTTCTTAGGTCGACGGGAGGCAATTGTTGAAGATACTCCTGGCGTTACTCGCGATCGAGTGCAGTATGAATGTGAGTGGAATGATCGCCGCTTTATCATTATGGATACTGGTGGCTGGGAATCAAAGCCCGATGGAATTTCAATACAAATTTCTGCCAGTGCTGAACTTGCAATACAAGAGGCAGATATTCTCTGTTTTGTAGTCGATGCTCAAGTGGGTGCGCTTGATGAAGATGATGTTTTAGTTCAAGAATTACGCAAAGCAAAGAAGCCTACACTGCTCGTTGCAAATAAAGTCGATGGCGAACACGACGAAGCGGATGCGTATTCATTATGGAATATTGGACTTGGTGAACCGCACTTCGTATCAGCTTTACACGGTCGCGGTTCTGGAGATTTACTCGATTCGATAGTGAGGGTCCTACCTGAAGTAGGGCGCGCCCAATATAACGATGGTTACCGTCGTATCGCTCTCATCGGTCGTCCTAATGTTGGAAAATCATCTCTACTCAATGCACTTGCCGGCGAGAATCTCTCTATCGTTGATGATGTAGCTGGCACAACCAGAGATCCGGTTGACTCGCTCATCGAAATTGGTGGAAGTATCTGGCGATTCGTAGACACAGCTGGATTAAAGAAGCGCGCCAATCAAGCGAGCGGAACTGACTATTACGCAACGCTTCGCACTCAAGCAGCACTAGAGCGTGCAGAATGCGCTGCCGTAGTTCTTGATGCATCGGTTCCAATTTCAGAACAAGATCTTCGAATTCTCTCTATGGTTGAAGAGTCCGGAAAAGCAATGGTCTTGGTAATGAATAAGTGGGATCTCGTTGATGATGATCGTCGCGAACAACTCGAAAAAGAGATTGATCGTCATCTCAACCATATCGAATGGGTACAACGCGTTAATGTGGCGGCAAAGACTGGTTGGCATCGCGATCGATTGGCGCCAGCCTTACGAACCTCGCTGGCATCATGGGAGAAGCGCATCCCTACCGCCAAGCTCAACTCTTTCCTCGGCTCACTGATAGGAGCAACGCCGCCGCCGGTAAGGGGTGGTAAGCAGCCACGGGTTTACTACGCTACTCAAGCTGGTATCGCCCCACCTAAATTTGTCATCTTTACCTCGGGGTGGATTGAGGCTTCCTATCGCCGCTTTATCGAACGGCGACTGCGAGAAGAGTTTGGCTTCCCCGGCACCCCGGTTCAGGTAGCCATCAGAGTCAAGGAGCGGGAGGAGCAGTGAGCCAGTACCTCACCATTCCCAACGCATTAACGTTTCTCAGAGGTTTAGGTGCACCTCTCTTCTGTTATTTAGCACTCGTTCCAAAGGCAGACGGATGGGCTTTTCTGATTCTGGCTCTGGGTGGGATTACCGATTATCTCGATGGAAAGTTAGCTCGCAGATGGGGACAAACATCGCGTTTTGGAGAGTTGGCCGATCCAGCCATCGATCGGATTTATATCCTGGCAACGCTGATTGTTCTCTATCTACGAAGCGCGCTCCCGCTCTGGGTCATCATTCTTCTTCTTGCTCGAGATCTCATTCTCGGGGTGATGACCATCGCACTCACGAAGAAGGGTCAACCTCCACTCAAGGTTACCTTTATTGGGAAAGCTGCCACCTTTAATTTGATGTATGCATTCCCTTTTCTCTTGCTTGGTACCCATCATGCATGGTGGGGAGACCTCAGTTTTATCCTAGGCTGGGCATTCGCTGGATGGGGGATTGCGCTCTATCTATTTACCGGTGGTCAGTATTTCCTAACTAGTGTGCGAGCCATTAGAGTGCGCATAGAGTAAAAGC
>CAZMBG010000059.1:0-6435 GCA_964564615.1 uncultured Candidatus Planktophila sp. | reverse complement strand
GAGAAGTGCGAAGATCGCAACGATTGCAGTGAGATTGAAGAAATTATCCGTGACTGTTACAACCCGAGCTGGTACCACGGTAATTCCAGCGACGAGTCTCCGGTCTCCCCCATTAAGTTGGGTAAATACTTGGTAAGCGCCCTCCGGCAAATCAGCTGGAAGCGAGACGGTAAATACCACATATCCTTTGGCATCTTTTGTGCTGGATTTAAAGATAAGTGGATCGATTCCGTTGCCCTCAAAGCTAACTTTCCAGGTGCGATTGAGTGAACCTTCACCAATGACAATTTGTTGGTCTCGACCGCGTTGCCAGGTAAGTAATGGGATATCGGCTGCAGCGGCCGCAATCGGCGCACACGTCAGTACTAAGAGAATAAGTGCAGTGAGTCGCTGATAAATCTTCATGCGTCTCCCTTAAGGGTATCGATAATCAACCAAATACCGACTGCTACTGGAATAAGAATCATCAGCATCTTAGTAGTCATGAATTTACCGATGAGCGGGATAATAAAAATTACAACTCCGTTAATGTCTTCAAGTTTTGGCCGCTGCACATCGGGCGAGGGATTGGCATCACCTTTCATAAGGAATCCATTAATTGGGTCGCCACCAATAATGCGGTGAGTAAATATTCCAACTGACTCACCGCTAAATCTACGCGCTGTGTAAGCGACGATATCACCTAATTTTGGCTGGGTGTGAGCAGTTGGCGAGAGAATCACTATGTCGCCTACATTAATGGTGGGCTCCATGGAACCGGTAAGAACGATGCGAGCTTTGATAAATCCTGATGCCGATAGAACCGAGAAGGAAATCAATATGCCAGAGAGAGCGTAGCCAATAAATTTAAAGATGTTGCCGAGCTTACGAGATCGCTGCTGCGCCGGGGTTGCGATGCGCTCAGGTGGCGCTTGTACAAAGAGTTTAGATTTGGTCTGGGCGATATCGGTAGGGGTAATCAAAACTGTCTTTTCGCCTTGGGCATTGGAGACAGTAACTAAGACTTTTGAATCGGAAAATTGAGATTCGCCTTCAATCCACATCTCTTCAGTAGTGGAATTTTCAAAGAGTGGACGACGCACTACCTCAGAAGACATAACTAGTGCTTGACGGTCTGAATTGTTATCTTACGAATGAGCGACGCATCGGCGAAGGTGGCGGCGCGATCTGGGTCGAATGTAATTTGAATTGAGCTCTGGTTGGAGGCAAATTCCGTGGATCCTGCCGAGTTGTCGGTGAGAATATCAACATCGGTGAACTGTGAACCTTGCATAATGACGGTATTGGAATCCTGGAAGTAGAAGGTTGCTAAATCGTATGTGGTGTAGTTGGCGCCATTGGTGCCGGTTTCGGAGAGGGTAAGAGCCGTACCTGTATCTCCATAGACCTGAATTGTGAAATCCTCACCAATACAAGCAGCATCGATATTTTCAAGAATAATCGAGTCGAGTGTGAACTTACCGCTTCCTGAGCTGTTGATATAGCCAGCGTAAGGAATAACTGTGATTCCATTATTGGTATCACACGCGGTGGTAGTGATGTATCCCTGACCGAATTCGGTCTTATTACTTCCGCCTGAAGTAAGTGCGATATTTGCACCGTAAGCGATACCTGTTACTGCCACAATCATGGCGATCGCTTTAACTAAGAACGGTTTTGATGAACTCTCTTCTGCCTCCTCTAAATAGGCAGGGTCGTCATAGTCATATGACTCATCAAAGTCATCTGACTCATAACGCTTGAGTAGATTCATCGTCTTCTTTCGAAATTAACTTTTCTTATTTGAACTTGGGTTCTAGTCCGCCATCGAATGTCCCAATGGCCTGACAGGTTTTTATTCCTGTCAGGCCACTAGACAATCGTTAATGGGGTGTCTAGTTAATTAGTTGCTCTGGAGTGTGAGCTTGTAGACCGCACCAGATGTTGAATATGGAAGTGATCCAAATCCAAGATCGAATGATGAGGTTGCTGAACCGAGGTTTGCAGTATTAGCAACAGAGAAACCGGTTGATACAACTGGTGTTGATGAGTTGATACCGATTGTTGCAGATGACACTGGGCTACCGCCGACAGTTGCAAGGAACAACGGTGTTGCAGATGTATCACCGTATGCGTTCAAGGTGAAGGTACGGGTTGCGCAACCAGTTGATTCGTTGGTGTTGTATGCAGAGCTATTAATTGCTCGTGCATCAACGCTACCGAATGAGACGGTTGAGAGGTAGAAGGTTGCTGCTGCACCTGAACCGTTGACGAATGTCACCTTTGGTGTCAGTGTGATTGATGAGTCACAGGCAGCTGTTACTTGAACACCTTGACCAAATTCAAGTGTTGAACCTGAACCGAGTGAGATGTTTGCTGCGAGTGTTGAGCCAAGAACAGCTACTGCTGCAACTGTCGCGAGGCCCGCGAGTGACTTGAGGTTGCTCTTCTTCGGAGCAGCCTTGCGAGGTGCTGGTGCATCCTCAAACTTTAAGATCTCCATGATCTTCTTTCCCCATTTCTATAGTTAACGATTCCTACCTTGCCTGACACCTTTTATTCGCTGTAGGAACGAATATCGGGTATGCCATCTAGTGCACTAGATGGAATTCTGATTTAGCCACCTTGCGATGGATTGTCGATTGTTTCAACGGTTGTGCGCTGCACAAGTTGGCCATCAATATTGACGGTCTGCGCTGCTGGATCGATGTAGAAGGTGACATCTGCATTATTTGCAGAGAGCGTGCTTCCATCATAGACAGAGGTACCCGAAACTGACATCGATGCTGATGCAAAGAGCGTTCCAGAAATTGGGCTACCTGTGCCGGTGAGATATGTAAGGAGTAGCGCAGTTGAGTCGCTGATATTTTCAGTTGGTACCTGTGCTGGAATTGAAACCTGCAAGACCTTTGCATCGGCAATTGGCCCAAGTACTAATTCGTTCGATGTGCCATCAATTAAACGGATACGTAACTTCTTACCAACGCAGCTTTGTAGATCGAGATTTGAGACGGTCACTGCGCGTACACGGAAGTAACCGGCAGATGAATCTTGCGCTGTCGGCGCACCGTGCCACTCTTCACCCATTGCAATGTAAATCTTTGAATCGCAGGCGATCGCTTGCTGACTTCCTTGACCAAATTCAAGCGCACCATTACCTACTGTGACGCTTGCTGCAAATGTTGAGAGCAACATTGGAATCGATGCGAGCAGAGCGATACCAAAAACAATTTTTGATTTATGTTTCTTAGCTCCGCCAAATCCGCCGGAGTCGACAGGTCCGCTGAGCGGTGAATATAACGTCACGCAGACCCTCCCTTGGACTACACAAAAGAAACCTAGGGGCTATCCCCAGGAATTTGAGCGTAATCCTAAACTTTTGGTCTGCAAAAGGCAAAGGCGCGCCGCGTGGGCTACCCCAACTTTGACGATTTTTTGACGCCTATCTGAGAGCCAAGTGAGAGGTTATTTGAGCTTTCCGCCACCTTTAACGGTGGAGATATCGAGGCCCAGGGCGCGGATTGTGGTGATAACCCCGCTCTTGGCGGCCGAGCAGTAGAGCGGATCGATAACTGGCTTGGTGACCGCCACAAATCTAAAGGTGAGCGAGCGCCCGGCGAGCCCCCCTCCGGTAGAGGAGATAAAGGCGCCGTTGGCGGCATTGATCGCATTGACGACCTTATTGGTGGAGCCGCTGATGAGCACCAATGGCGACCCATCACCAGAGATGAGTAGATCTCCCTCAACCGCATTATCTGCCACCCGCTTACCCTTAATATCGATAGTTGCCGCGGTGGTATTGATGCAGGCCAAGGTATAGGCGACATCAGGATCGTCGACAGCCACGTGGATCAGCGGCATGAAGTAGGTCAGCGCCCGAGGATCAATGGCGGCTGAACCTGGAATGCGCATGGTGTACTTCGGTTGCACTTTCAGCGGCGTTCCATCGCCCTCGGCGGTGGCGCTATCGCTCGATTCAGGGAGCGCCGAGGCAGATGTCATAGGAATCGCAGGTCGCGAAATAGAAGGTTCGGGCGAGAAGGTAGCTAGCGGGCTAGCGCTCGCCGTCTCAGTATCACCAATTGTTTGAACCGTCTGCGTCTCGCTGCTCTGAACGGGTTGCAACATTTCAGGCGATGAAGCCAACTCATCGGCGAGGGTAGGTGCAATTGTGGTGATAGCGAGCGCGAAGAGGGCAAAAGCCCCCAGCCGCGAGACTAATTTGACCGAACGTCGCTCTGAATGCCAATAGCTATCGATGCGATCACGCAATCGATCGTAGAACTCTTGGAGCGACATAGTTGAAATATACCTGTCTTCTTATCTTTATCCGAGTCGTCCTGGCACATAAACCAGTCCCAGCTTATTCATGCGCTGCTGAAGTTGATTTGCTAGCGCCACATCCCCTACTCGGCTTGCGTAATACATGCCAAAAGAGAGCGTGCTGGAGCGATACGGAGCGACCTCATTGAGTTGTGCGAAATAGGTGCCGAGTGTATTCATGTCATTTGAATTCACCGCTGCCGTCGCGATGGCTATTAGCGCCGATACACAGCGTGGATTGGTCTTGAGATGTTCATTAGCGAGGGCCACCTGGGCTGCGCCACTCGTATTTTTCATCACGTAGAACTCGGCATCAAAGTACATCGAGCACGGAATGATTGGGTTGTAGATGTACTGATATTTAACCTTGGGATTAGCGCCATAGGCATCCGTCATCTTCAAATACTGGAGTTGAGCGTTCGCAAAGAGCGCTACGACAGTAATAAAAACTGCGCTACCAGCAAGCGCAGGAATTGCCTTTAAAACTTGCGGCTTATCGCTGGAAACCAAATAGACCCGACCCACGATAAAACCGCACACTGCCCAGAAAAGGTACTTATGCGAAAGTGTCATTGGGCTGATAAATGAGTTAGTGAGATAGATAAAGATGTATGTACTCAATGCAAAGATGTATCGGCGATCAATTGTTCGGTTATCCCACAGAATTATGAGTGATCGGAAAACTATCGCTAATAGAACTACATAAAGAAGCGTGCCGACCAAACCCAGCGTTGCAAGCGTCTGCACTGCAGAGGAGTGAGCGTCATTACTGAGAATGTTGGGATAATTTTCTAGATCGCTCAAAGTGCGGAATTTTTCATAGTGGTTGCCGTATTGATCAGGACCAACACCGAGAATTGGGCGGCTAAAAAATTGTCTGATTCCATCTACCCAGAAGTTTCCGCGAATTTTTACCTGCACATCATTTCCTAATACCGGAATGAAGTGGCCCAGGAACGGCATCAGAAATATAACTTCAGCCCAAATCACCATGGCAAAGGTGGCGAGATAAGTGCGCTTATTGAGCGAAATATCAGGTCTTGGCATCCGGTTGCGGATTGCATACATAAGTAGCGCAATCGCCATAAAACTTAAATCAACCCACGCTTGCAATGGCCCGGCTAGATATAGTGAAAATATATTGATCACGGCAAAGATGTAAATTGTGGCTCTGATACGAATTGAGGATTCCAACCACAGCAGGAAGAAGAGCGGAAATGAGGTCGCCACGAACGCGGCATAGAAATCGCTATTACCTAGGGTGGAGGTAAAACCTTGGTCGCCCGGAAATTCCAGGAGATTAACTTTCTGAGCCAGACCAGCAATTACTACCAATTCAACAGCAACGAGATACCACTTTATGAGAGTGACAAACTCGGCAAAGGAAAATTTGGTGTGGTAAATCGCCACCACCAATAAAGCTAAGGTACTAAAGACGCCTACAAAACGACCTGAATCGCCAAAGAGCGAACCGATAATATTGCCACTCAATAAAGCAGATGTGAACAAAGCCAGAATAAAGGCGATAACGACCTTTCTGACCCAAGCTACATACGAAAAACTTCGCCAATGCAACCCAATGTAAATGAGGAATATTGCGGCCGCCGAAGTGATTGAGAGAAATTGAGCTGTCGCAGATTTATCAAAGCTGTACTTAAATATCGCATCAGGTATATGAAAGAGCACAACTGCGATATAGATAACTCCCGAGGCGATTACGCTCTTACTTCGTAACTGCAATTTTCAACCTTACTTTTCGAGCTCGCGGATGAGAGTGAACTCTCCCCCACCCAATTGACCTTGATCACGATACATTTCCAGCTTGGTGCGAGTATCTGCGATATCTAGGTTGCGCATAGTGAGTTGGCCAATACGGTCAGTTGGCCCGAAAGCTGCATCAGTAGTGCGCTCCATTGATAGCTTCTCCGGCGCGTAACTGAGGCCAGGGCCGGAAGTATTAATGACCGAATAATCATCACCACGGCGAAGCCGCAGCACGACTTCACCTGTAATTGCAGATGCCACCCATCTCGTCAAAGATTCCCGGAGCATCAAACTTTGTGGATCCAGCCAACGGCCTTCATACAGCAAGCGACCAAGGCGACGACCTTCTGCGTGGTAGTTGGCAATTGT
>CAZMBG010000058.1:0-6576 GCA_964564615.1 uncultured Candidatus Planktophila sp. | reverse complement strand
CAGTGCCTTCGATTTCGATCGCACCATCTTTACTAGCCAAGTAACACCTTCTTCTTTGTTGCACATTGAAACGAACATGGTTCAACCCAGACAAAAATCGGGTGATTTCCGTTCGGGATTGAGGGGCTAGTCTATGGGAGACCCCCCTTATAGAGGAAATCGGCCCCTACTCCCCCTCTTTTTGGGCTCGACACGCCCATCCGATGTGGCTCAGCCCACCTTCTTGTAGCCCACAGGGCACTTCGGGGTCGAACCGGTAATGATCTTCTTCAGCTTGCCCTTCTGGCAGGTAACTCGCTTAACAGCTACGCGCTTTACTGCGGTCGGAGTTGGGGTCGGAGTTGCAGTCGGAGTGGCTTCTGATTGAGGTTCTGCTTGCGAAAGTTTCACACGAATAGTTGGCGATGAATATGTAAATCCTTTGGCGGAGAGACTGAGCCATCCATCTCTCTCTTGAATTGTTTCTGTGGCCGTCTGAGTGCTTCCATCTTCGGAGAGAATTGAAATTGCTGCCCGTACAGGTGCATTGCTAAAACCATAAATACATCGCGCAATATCAGCTTTAATTCTTAGATCGTAACTGCCTTTAAATACATCACCTTTGGCAGTGAAGTGAGGTGCCATCACCTTGTAATCCAGAGTTCCTTCGCTCTTGTTATAGGTGGGAAATCCAGCGGCATAGACGGTTGCATTGGTAGTTACAAAACCAACTAAATCGGTAGCGCTAGAGATACAACGGTCTGCGCTTTCTAGTTCATTGGAAGTAAGGTTGTAGAAAGTCCAGGTTGATGGGTTGGCACTTGCTCGATCTTTAATTTGCGGCAGCCATAGGCTAAGCGCATTAAATGCCTTATCACCCGAGGTGCCCGTCATCTCCTGAAAAGAACCGTTTGCTTGGTTCTTTGTACCAAAGAATCCCTGGCCGCCCTCCATCTTTCCATCTAGTACATATTGTTGGATTGCGGGCGAAAGCTCTGCCCAACGGAACCACTCACCAATCACAGGAACACTAACTGGCAGCGCTCTTACTTCTATTGTTTGTGAACCGTCGGAACTAGATTGGATATTTACAGACGGGTTGAAGATGCGACCGTGCAGCCATCCGGTAATTTTCTTTTGAAAACGAATCTTGACTCCAAATTGAGTATCGGCTGGGAATGGTTGGCGCTTTTGGCATGAACCATCATCAATCATGGCGCAGTAACGCCACTCATCAAGTGACGGGTGCATAACACCTCGACCAGTATGTTCTGGAGTTTCAGTTGAGTCTTGGGCTACTTGTTGCACATAGCGACCCACTACCTTTGTAACTGGTGAAACGCTCACAACGATTCGTTGTAGATGGAACTCTTCGGTCGTTACCTTGGTATTCGGCGCTTTCTTTAGATAACTTGAAGCATAAGCCTGCACCATATATTCGGTATTGCCACCACCATGTGTTACTCCTGGAATAGTCCACACCGAAGGTGTTTTGCCGACAGGAAGATTGAGCGCATCATTTCCTTCGAAATCCCATTTTGATGAAGTTGGATAGGGAGTCGGATTGATTGCCGCTACTTTTGCGCCATCGGGAGTAATTGCGTAGAGCGATTCAATGCAGTTTGTTGTGATTACCTGATCGCACGGTTGTAGAAATGCAAAAGCGCCGATTGTGGTGAGTTCGACGCACTTAACATCATCTACATCTTTACAGTGAAATGAAATAGGAGAGCCGGAAGAACCTTCTGTTCTATCGACTTCGGCATACATCTCTGATGGCTCGCGATTGAGCGTGGTGTTGTCACCAATGTAGAGCGATCGCCACCCCTCCCCTTGCGGATAAGCTCCTGGTGTCCAGTATTCATCTGGCAGGTCAGCAGCGCCCGCTGTTGAGAATGTTCCAATCAGAACTATTCCCACAACGAGCGCTGTGATGACCTTTTTCATAGATAGAGATTACTTCTTTAGGTAACCCTTAGGGCAGATTGGTTTTACCGCAGTAATCTTTTTAACAGTGCTACCACGCACGCAGGTGATGGTGACTTTGTTAAATTGAGTATTAGCAGGCTTCCAACCCTTCTTCAGGGAAATCTTGAGCTTAGGACGAGAATAACCAAAGCCGGTAACTTCGATGATGATCTTGTTGTTCTTTACACCGATAGTGGATGTGGCAGCGCTCGTTCCTCCTTCAGTTGTGGTGACCTGAACAGTGAGTGCCTGGGCGGCATCCTTAGGGTTTGTTAGCCCCCACAACAATTGGGCATCGGCTGCGGGAATTACTGCGCGATAGAAACCAGTGTTGGGAGTTGTACCGTCTGGTGCAAAGTGAGGTGCAGCCGCAGTCCACGAGAAGGCTTTATCAGCTTCATTCCAGACTGGAGTGCTGAGATCGCAGACTCCGTTGGAGGAGACAATCATGTCGCCAGTTACACCATCAACTCCGAACGCAGATTGGCCATCGTTATTGATAAAGAGAACTGCTTGTAGTTGGCGAACCTTGGCAACTGCAACTCCAGTCTCACCTGAGCAATCAGCTGATTTTGCAGCTAGTGGAACTGTGACCGGATTTCCAGAGAACTTAATAGTTGAAAGGCTATTTGCTACCGAGTAATCACCAGTGAAGTTGGTGCCAACGCCAACAAGTACTCCTGGCTTAATCTCTCCAGTTTTGATGGTGACAGAGATAAGTACATCGCCATCGAGATCTGCTGCATATTTCGTATTATTTAATTGCGTTGCCAGATTTACCGCATTGGAAGAGTTGGTGATGGTTGGCAAGACATTGACGAAGACGTGATTGACATATTCATTGGCAGTCTTAGCTTCGACATATAGACCGTCGTAGCCCATGAAGTTAAGACCTTTGGTTGCCCAATCGAGTGAAGTCCAGCGGCCAACAAGAGCGCCACCAGTGGCGACAGTTGGAGTTGGTGGTGTCACGACAGTGGTGGTGTCAGTAGGTACGGTTGACGTATCTGCTGGCGCTAGTGTCTGGCCGGTTGCCACAAATGTCAGTGGGACAACTTCACCACTAGCGGTAGTTACAGATACAGAGTCAATACAAAATGTTGTGCGAGCAGAGCTACATGCCGGCCACGCTGACTTTGGCACATTGAGCGCAGCCTGCGCAGTATTGATCCCAACGAGCGTTCCAGCCAAGGCGACAATTGTTGCAACTGCCGAAGTTAGTACCTTCTTCATAATTCCCCCACGAGATATAGGTTGCTCCTTGATAGGGAGCGATACCCCTCTCACCGAATTGTTGGTGCAAATTTATGCGCTACCGGTGGCTATTTATAGGTGTGAACAGTCATTATTGGTCATAGAAGCGGCGTTAGCGCAGTTGGGCTAGGTACCAATTCCACTGCCAGGTAACACCTGGGTCAATTTCTAGCGAATCCGCGAACTCTGGGAAGGTGAAGACCAAGAGCGCCTTGCCCCCTGGGAGCACGGTGGTTGGTCGAGAGTTACTGACTAATGGGGTGTGATCATTGAAGATTGCCAGCGATGGTGCAGTTGAAACTAAATCCGCAGTCTTGTTCTGCACTGAAAGAATCCAGGTGATCGGACACTGCTGAGTGCCACACCGCTCCCACGAAATCTTTAAACCGACAGCGGTTAATCCACCAAGGGTGTCGCCGAGTCCACCGGCGGCGGAGATAGCAGAGACATCGCCAACGCTTTGCTCCCAGGTGACCGGGTAGTCAGATTGAAGACCAGTAATCTCCGGCGCATTACTGGAGTTTGTGCCAGTGACTCCGCCTGCTACAACAATTGTGGATGGTTTTCTAAATTGCTCATAGATATAGATGGATGCGCTGCTGACCAACGCTAATGCGAGAATAGCTGATATAGCACGAGTAATTCGCTGGCGTCGCACTTTGCGAATAATTATTGGCGCCAAGTCACGGTTATCGCTGACATCAACTGCCATCCATTGCATCTCTCGCTTAATCAGTGGATCGATATCACTCATTATTTTCCACCACCTCCGCTACGACAATTTCTAACTCAGTTACATTATTGATTGGCGACTCCAGCTCTTTGCTCGCTGATTTCTCTAATTCTGGGACCAATTCAATATAAGCAGCAACGGCTGCTTTACCTCGTGCAAGGTGTGATGCTGCTGTTCCCATCGGTATCTGTAGTACATCAGCTACTTCTCGAAGCACCATACCGTGCTCGTAAATTAAAACTAGCACTGCACGTTGTATTGCGCTGAGTGATTTAAGCGCTGCCTGAACCAATAGTCGTTGAGTGACATCATCGGTTTGATCAGATATCTCCCGAATATTCTCGGCCAGATCCCACGAAGTTTCTAATTCTTGCTGTTTGCGCAACCATTTACGTCTCATATCTGCATGCTTTGAGACCATTACTCGCATTAAATACGCTTCTGGATTATCGTGCTCGCGAATTTTGCTCCAACGTTTATAAACGTCGGCCAGCGCTTCCTGAAGAACATCTTCTGCATTTTGGGTATCAAAACAGATGACCTTGGCAGCTTTTAAGAATCCAGCTTGTTTCTCGCGGAGCCAAAGCGTGAACTCCACTTGATCCTGGTGGCTCATAGCGAAGACTCCATGTCTCTAGATTAGTAGAGGAGTGTTGATTTATGCGAGTAGATCGGAAATTTCTACGCCCAGAGCACCTAATCGTTCAGCTCCACCATCGAGTGCGGTCAGCACAAATGGTTTGCCATCAGGGCAGATGACATATGAATTCTCAAAGTGTGAACCGCGAGACTTATCGCGTGAGACAACGGTCCAATCATCACTCAGAACAGATGTCTTTGCGGTGCCCCGGGTAATCATCGGCTCTATGGCAAGTGCCATGCCAGGAACAATAATGGGACCTTGTCCTGCACGACCAAAGTTAAGTACGTGTGGCTCTTGATGCATTTCGGTACCAATGCCGTGGCCGCCATATTCTTGCAAAATTCCATAGCTGCCTTGTGAATTTACA
Source organism: uncultured Candidatus Planktophila sp. (assembly GCA_964564615.1). Lineage (GTDB taxonomy): Bacteria > Actinomycetota > Actinomycetes > Nanopelagicales > Nanopelagicaceae > Planktophila. The sequence continues at coordinate 1,632 of CAZMBG010000058.1, read as the reverse complement.
TAGTGTTCAATCGCGTGACCAATATCTGAAAGGTGCGCACCATTACTACCAGCAGCAATTCCGCGCCACATAGATTCTTCGCAAACATCCATCATCTTCTGGTCTGCCGGATCGACGCTTCCTAAACCAATTGAAAAAGCTGCATCGCCATGCCAGCCATCAATGATTGCACCGCAATCAATTGAGACAACATCGCCATCTTCGAGCACGCGTGGACCTGGAATACCGTGAACAATCTCTTCATTCACTGAAACGCAGATAGTCTTTGGATAACCGTGGTAATTGAGGAAGTTGGAGCTTCCTCCTCCGCGCTTGATATTGGCTGCTGCCATAGTATCGAGGGCATCTGTGGTCATTCCAACTTTGATATTCTCTTTTAGAAGTTGAAGAGTCTGACCCACCAACAATCCTGCACGACGCATGATCTTTAATTGATCAAGGTCTTTAATTTGGATTGCCATAAGTAAATATTAGTGAGCGATGCGTGAGAGCGCTGTGACTGCGCGCTCTGTGATCTCTGAAATTTCACCATCGGCATCAATAGTTACGAGCAAGCCCTCAGTGCGATAGAAGTGAATAATGGGTGCAGTCTGCTCGGTATAGACATCGAGGCGCTTGGCAATGACTTCCTCTTTATCGTCTTCCCGCTGGTAGAGCTCGCCGCCGCATGCTCCACAATGAGCGGCTCCTGAAGTAGCTGGCTGTCCACAATCTTTACAGGTGCGGCGAGATGAGAGCCGGCTAATGATGAGTTCATTTGCAATTTCAAGTTCGAGTACCGCATCGAGTGGAGTGCGCTTCTCTGCCAAAATTGCACGGAGAACTTCAGCTTGGACCACATTGCGTGGGAAGCCATCGAGGAGAAAACCTTGAGCTGCGTCATCCCATGTCAAACGATCTTTCACCATTGCATTGGTTACTGAGTCAGGAACTAACTCACCTTTATCCATGTACGTCTTTGCCTCTTGGCCGAGCGCAGTATTCTCTTTCAGATTCGCGCGAAAGATATCGCCGGTTGAGATATGTGGAATTGAGTAATGTGCAGCAAGGAATTGAGCTTGTGTTCCTTTACCTGCACCTGGAGGACCCACCAGGACTAGTCGCATTTTTACTTAAGGAATCCTTCATATGAACGTTGCTGCAACTGTGACTCAATCTGCTTTGCAGTATCAAGTCCAACACCGACCACGATGAGGATTGCAGTACCACCGAATGGGAAGTTCTGGGATGCGCCAAAGAGTACGAGCGCAATAATAGGAATAATCGCAACTAACGCTAGGTAGAGCGAACCAGGTGCAGTAATTCGAGAGAGAACATACTGCAAATAATCTGAGGTTGGCTTGCCAGCACGAATACCTGGAATAAATCCACCGTACTGCTTCATATTGTCGGCAACTTCATCCGGGTTGAAGGTAATTGCTACATAGAAGTAGGTGAAGAAGATAATGAGGAATGAATAGAGTGCGATATAAATTGGATGATCGCCCTTTACCAAGTTACGTGAAATCCACACTGCCCAGCCCGCTTGGCTATTTGTAAAGTTAACAATCAAAGATGGGATATAGAGAAGTGACGAGGCAAAGATAACTGGAATAACACCAGATTGGTTAACCTTAATTGGAATGTATGTTG
>CAZMBG010000057.1:0-6614 GCA_964564615.1 uncultured Candidatus Planktophila sp. | reverse complement strand
ACAGATGCAGCTAACGAAGCAACAGCAGCAGCAAACGATGCAACAGATGCAGCAATTCTTGCAGCTGATGCAGCTGATGCAGCTACAACAGCTGCTCAGAACGCTGTAGATGCAGTTGCTGAATTGTCAGCAAAGGTTGATAGCTTGATCAAGTCACTTAAGGCTCAGATCACAGCTCTTACAAACCTCGTTATCAAGATCCAGAAGAAGGTAAAGGCATAATCTGCCTAATCTTCTAAAAGATTAGATAACCGAAGCCCGGTTCCACTTAGGTGGGGCCGGGTTTCGGCCTTTCTCCCAGTTATCATTAGCGCATGGTTAATAAGTCGGTAGAAAAAGCGATCGCACTCTTTATGCTCTTTGGGGTTCCCATCGCCACCATTTTTATTATGGCCGAGCCCCTACCCTTCGCTATCCCGGTTACCGATCCTGTAAATACCCCAAAGCTCTTCGCCTGTGGCGCAGTCGGTATTGGGCTATTTGCAATTGCTATTACTTACGGCGCGCGAGCCATGTGGCAGACATCGAAATGGGTTGTACTCAGCTCTATCGCTTTTATTATCTTTATGATTTCAGCGGTCGCTTCTAGCGCCGCGCCTCTAGTGCAGAATTTATATGGAGTGTATGGCCGCCAAACAGGCTTTATTACATATTTGGTTCTTACTTTGGTGGCGCTTTCAACTTTGCTTTTGCGCCGCAGACAATCCTTTGAATACACCATCTGGGCGCTGTTAGCCGCCGGTGGAGTAAATGTGCTTTATGCAGGTTGGGCCGCAACCGTCGGAGATTTCATCAACTGGAGCAACCCTTACGGAAATATTCTTGGACTTTTCGGTAATCCAAACTTTATTGGTGCCTTCTTAGGAATGTTTATCGCTGGTGCGACTGCATACGCATTCAGCGCACATAAATCTTGGGCATATCGTGGTGGAACTTTGGTGCTGGTTGCAATTGCTTTCTGGGAAGTTTTAAAGTCGCACGCTATTCAAGGTCTCGTAGTCACTGGAGCTGGTCTTGCTATCACTGGTTTCTATTTAGTGCGATCAAAGATTAATAACGCAATCACCTGGGTATATGTGACTGGTGTTGCAATTGCAGGTGGTTTTGCTTTAGCTGGAGCTCTGCAAAAGGGCCCACTTGCGCAATACATTTACAAGACCTCTGTTTCACTGCGCGGGCAGTACTGGAAGGCTGGAATCGAGACCGGCTCAAACCATCCTTGGACAGGCGTCGGAATGGATGCCCTAGGCAATTGGTATCGTCGCGATCGCAGCGAATATGCTGCAACAGTTCTGCCTGGTCCAAATACCATTGTGAATGCTGCGCACAACGTCTTTATCGATATCTTCGCCTACGGTGGCTACCCACTTTTAATTTCATATGTAGCAATTATCGGCGCCGGCGTATGGGCGGTAATCCGCGTAACTCTACGCCGCCGTGCGTATGACGGAATTTTCGTTGCCATGACAGTTACCTGGGCCGGATATGTATTGCAGTCAATCGTCTCCATTAACCAGATTGGATTAGCAATTTGGGGCTGGGTATTAGTTGGTGCTCTGGTGGCCTACGAATATGTCACGCGCGAAAAACCTGAAGGTGAAGACGCAAGTGAAAAGCCTGCAAATAAAGGCCGGGTCGCTCGGGCGCAGCAGAAGGAATTTATCTTCTCACCACAACTCGTGGGCGGTTTAGGTTTAGTAGTTGGTGGCCTCATTGCAGTACCGCCACTTGCAGCTGATGCCTCATGGCGGGCAGCAGTGTCTTCACAAAATGTGCAGAAGGTAGAGGCGGCTTTAACGCCAAGTTATTTGACTCCACAAGATTCAATGCGGTTGGCACAAGCTGTTCAGATCTTTGAATCCAGCAAGCTCTACGATCAGGCATATAAGTATGCAAAGATCGGTGTGGAATTTAATCCAGATTACTTCGATGCTTGGAAGATGCTCTACGCCATCAGCAAAACTCCTCCTGCTGAAAAGGAGCAAGCGCTGGCAGAGATGAAGCGACTTGATCCTCGCAATCCGAATGTCCTTGGGTAATTGATGAAGGTATCGATTATCGGCCAAGGCTATGTTGGCCTCACCATCAGCGCATTCGCAGCAGCGAAACATGAGGTTGTGGGCTTTGATAACAGCCCACGAATTGTTGAGCAACTCAATCGAGGCATTAGCCATATTGAAGGCGTAGATAGCGCAGTTATTGAACGCTGGGCTAAAGCAGGACGGTATGTAGCCACCACAAATGGCGCTGATATTAAGGGCAGTGACATTGTCGTTATAGCGGTGCCAACACCTCTCACTAAAGATCGCCAACCAGATCTAACTTTTATCGAAGCAGCATGTAAAACGATTGCTGAAAATATTGATCGCCCAGTGTTGGTGATTAATGAATCAACCTCATTTCCTGGAACTGTGCGCAACTTAATTAAGCCGCTGATCGAGAAGTTATCCAATAACAAGTTTGAACATCTCTATGCCATATCACCTGAACGAGTCGATCCAGGTCGCACCGATTACAACCAGAAGAACACGCCTCGCCTCTATGCCGGTCTTACGCCAGAGGCATCGGCAAAGACGCGCGAGTTCTACTCATCATTCTGCGATAACCTGGTTGAGGTTTCATCACCAGAAGTTGCTGAAAGCGCAAAGCTCTTTGAAAATACTTTCCGCCAAGTAAATATTGCTTTGGTCAATGAGTTTGCCCAGATTGCACACGCTTTAGGAATCTCAGTGCATGAAGTACTCGAAGCGGCAAATACCAAACCATACGGATTTATGAAATTTACTCCTAGCGCCGGAGTCGGTGGCCATTGCATTCCGGTAGATCCAAGTTATTTGGCTGATGTTGCAGCAAAATTAGGAGTTCCATCGACATTTATCGAACGAGCCAATGAAGTAAATTTGGAGATGCCGGTCTATATCGTCGATCGAGTTGAACGTGAGAATGGCGGATCACTAGTCGGCAAATCAGTGTTAGTTGTGGGGGTTGCCTACAAGCCAGATGTTGCCGATGTGCGCGAGACACCGGCAGAGATTGTGATTGAAGAGCTACGCAAGCGCGGCGCGATTGTGGCCTGGCACGACGATGTAGTGGGCACCTGGAGCGGTGAGAAATCAGCGCCATTGGCTGGCGCCGACATCACTATTGTCACTACCAAGCACTCCTCAGTTCGTGATGCTGCGATTGTGGCAAGCGCACCTTATGTCTTTGATTGCACCGGCAAAGTTAAAGGTGCGCACACCCTATAAATTACTGAGCGCGTAGGTAATCTGCGACGTCGCTAATAATTGAGTCGAGGTTATGGGTTGGGGCCCAACCAAGCTTCGACTTAATCTTTGAGATATCAGGTACGCGACGTTGCATATCTTCAAAACCAGGGCCGTAAGCCTGATCAAAAGGAATATTAACCACCTTTGATTGCGATCCGGTAATAGCGATTACCTTTTCTGCTAGCTGTTTAATAGTTGTTTCACCAACGCCGCCGACGTTGAAGTAATCGCCGATAGTTGAGTCGCTCTCGGCTAGCGCAATGACAGCGCGAACAGCATCGTCTACATGGCAGAAGACGCGGGATTGTGAACCATCATCGTAAATTGTGATGTCTTCATTCTTCAACGCGGCATTTACAAATCGTGGCAGCACCATTCCATATTGGCCAGTCTGACGTGGCCCCACGGTGTTAAAGAAACGAACCGTCGTCACCTTAAGGCTATGTGTGCGATGCAGAGTGTGCGCGATAGCTTCTTCCAAAGCTTTCGCATCGCTATATGTCCAACGAATTTTCTGAGGAGCTCCAACCACGCGATCAGACTCTTCATTGAGAGGTTGTTGTGGGTTCTTACCGTAAATTTCAGAGGTACTGGCGATAACAATCCGCTTGTTGTGGCGGGTAGCAGCTTTCAAAACAATATCGCTGCCGGTAAAGTTGATATCCACCGATTCAACGGTGTTATCCATAATATTCTTAACGCCCAACGCAGCCGCCATGTGAAGTACAAGATCTGCGCTGGCAATCAGTGATTCAACCAGCGCTGCATCGCGGATATCACCCTGGTGAATCTCTAGCCGATCTTTGATATGGGCGATATTGGCGAGGCTGCCAGTGGTCATCGCGTCGAGGATGGCGACTTGGTGGCCTTGGGCGAGGTACTGCTCCGCGAGGTGGCTGCCGATAAAGCCGGCCCCGCCGGTGATGAGTACGCGCACTTAACTATCTCTTTCTTTAGCAAATTTACTAGCCGTAATTGGATCGCCTATCAGTATGTTTTGATAGTTCTGAACTAATTTTACAAATTCTGAAGCCTTGTGTAGATCATCAAAAGTTCCCATATCGAGCCAAGCCGTTCCAATAGGAAGAATCTGCACATTCAATTTATTATCATTCATATAAATTCTCAATAAATCCGTAATCTCCAATTCACCTCGCCCTGAAGGTTTTATTTTTTTACAATAATTCACTTCATATTTATCGAAAAATTTTAGACCTGGAATTGCTAAATTGGAAATGGAAGAATTTGGTTTTTCTACGATTGATATCGGTTTCCCATGTTCGTCTAATTCAATTACACCGAACGCCGAGGGATTTTCCACGTGATAAGCGAATATATGTGCACCGTGATCAGTCTCTATAAGATTTAAGTTTCTGCCTAATCCCGGGCCATACAAAAAATTGTCTCCTAAGATTAAACAGAACGAATTTCCATCCAGAAAATCTTCAGCGATCAATGGGGCTTGCGCTAGACCAGCAGGGGAGTTTTGAACGGCATATTCAATATTAATTCCAAAGCTTTCTCCGTCCTTGAGCAACCCTTTAAATAGTGGTAAATCCTCAGGGCGAGTGATAACCAGTATTTCTTTAATTCCAGCCAAAATGAGAGTGGTGAGTGGGTAATAGATCATAGGTTTGTCATAAACAGGAAGCAATTGCTTAGAAATGACATTTGTAAGTGGAGCCAGACGGGTACCTGAGCCTCCAGCAAGTATGATTCCCTTCATAAGTTTCCTCTCAAAGGTCAGTGATGAATATTCTGGTAACTGGTGGTGCGGGTTTCATTGGTTCGCGTTTTGTTGAAATGCTCATATCGGGGGAAATTGTAAATGACTTTCACAAGGTTGTAGTGCTCGACAAACTGACTTATTCGGGTAATAAGCGAAATCTTGATGCGGTAATTGACTCAAAGAAACTCGTATTCATTGAAGGGGATATTTGTGACCCCATACTGATACATAAGATTCTTGAAGACGAGTCCATTTCGCATTTGGTGAATTTTGCCGCGGAGTCTCACGTCGATCGATCTATAAATTCACCACGTGTCTTTTTCGAAACAAACGTTTTGGGAACGCTCACTTTGTTGGAAGCAGCATGGAAATTTGGAAACGTACGATTTCTACAAGTTTCAACCGATGAGGTTTATGGTTCAATTAAAGAAGGATCTTGGGAAGAAGATTTTCCTCTTGCGCCAAATTCGCCTTACTCCTCAAGTAAAGCTTCCGCAGATTTATTGGTTCTATCATTTTTTAAAACTTATAATATGAATGTTGCTATTACGCGTTGCAGTAATAATTATGGAATTCGGCAGTTCCCCGAAAAAGTAATTCCGAGATTTATTATTAATTTGCTTGAAGGCCAAAAAATCCCGATTTATGGTCGAGGTGAACAGATTAGAGAATGGATTCACGTTGACGATCACTGTATTGGGATATTTTTGGTGCTTATGCAAGGGAAGCCAGGAGAGATTTTCAACATTGGCGGAAATATTGAAATGAAAAACATTGAATTGGCCAAAACAATTTCGGACATTTTTAAACTGAACGTAGATAGTGTTGTTGATTACGTTCCAGATAGGCTTGGACACGATTTCCGTTATAGTTTAAGCGGTAATAAAATTCAAAGTACATTTGGCTTTCGAACAAACAAAAATTTCAAAGAAGAGCTAGAACTATTAGTGAATTGGTATAAAGAAAATCGGGACTGGTGGGAACCCCTACTTGAACGCTCAAAAATATGACATCCTAATTTTTGGGGGTTCAGGTCAATTAGGCAGGTCCTTAAATTCTAGACTGGTGGACTCGGGACTAACATTCAAAACGGTGGAAAGTTCGGATTGTAGGATTGAAGATTCAACTTCTGTTACAAGATTAATGGAGAATTACCAACCGAGCATAATTATCAATTGCGCCGCCTGGACAGACGTTAATGCCGCTGAAATTGAGCCTTTGAAAGCCGAAGCTATAAATGCTGGAGCTGTGCGCAATTTGGTTGAAGCTGCAATCAAGTATGACTCGATTCTTGTACATATTTCAACTGATTATGTATATGCAAATGGACACAAGTTTCCAATAGATGAAAATGCGACCACAATTCCATTGAATAAATATGGAGAGTCAAAACTTGCAGGCGAGAATGAAATTTGTATGTCTGGACTAGCGAGCTATTACATAATTCGTACATCGTGGTTATATAGTGAGTATGGAAGTAATTTTGTTAAGACTATTTTGCGCAAGGCTAGGCATGCAGAAGCAATCGAAGTTGTTGATGATCAAATTGGAACACCTACCTCGGCGAACGAACTAGCTGAAGCAATTATAAATCTAGTTAAAATCCAACCGAAGTT
>CAZMBG010000056.1:0-7015 GCA_964564615.1 uncultured Candidatus Planktophila sp. | reverse complement strand
CGCCTGCTTTGCAAGCAGGAGGTTAGGGGTTCGATTCCCCTAGTCTCCACCATTTTTATGGTGAGACCGTAACAACTAGTCTCCACCATTTATGTGGTTAGACCGTAACAACTAGTCTCCACGATTTAAATATGATTTGACCGTGTCAGAGTCGTTAAATCTCGCAGTTCATAACCTTTCTTCAGTTCCGGTTATTGCCTTCGCGTTAGGTTTTCTCGTCTCTCGAATAAAAGGTGATTTGAAATTACCTGATGCGGTCTACACCACGATCTCAATTTATTTGCTCTTCGGTATTGGACTCAAAGGCGGCCATGCGCTCAATGAAAGCGGCTTGTCCGGGATTGGAATTCCGATAGTTGGCACAATTGCTCTCGGTTTATTAATCCCAACCCTAGCTTTTATAGCGCTCAAATTAGTTAAAAGAATCGATGATGTGGATCGAGGGGCTATAGCAGCTCACTACGGATCCAGGTCGCTGGTGACATTTTCCGCTGCACTGATGTATCTAGAGAACAACAAGATATTTGTTGAAGGTTATGCAACTGCGCTACTTACACTCTTAGAAATTCCTGGAATTGTCGTCGGAATTTATTTTGGAGCACGTTCAACGCGTCAACTCATTAATTGGGGAGAAACGATGCGTGAGGTATTACTCGGCAAGACCATCATATTGCTGGTCGGCGGTTTGATTACAGGATTACTTACTTCGAACGCCAGCTACGAGAAAGTTTCACCATTCTTTATCACTCTACAAAGCGGTGTACTCACCCTGTTCCTGATGCATGTTGGATCTTTAGCGGGCGAGAATTGGCCGCGAATAAAGAGCGCCGGATTTGGCGTTGTGGTCTTCGCGGTGCTTTTCCCAATCTTTTCGGGAGTGATTGGCGTGCTAACTGGCTGGATGATGGGTCTATCTGTAGGTGGCTCAACTATTTTGGGCGTTCTATGTGCGAGCGCTTCCTATATCGCAGCCCCAGCAGCGGTAAGCGTGGGATTACCAAAAGCCAACGTCAGCTTAGGTTTAGTCGCAAGTATTGGAATTACCTTCCCGTTTAACCTCATTTTAGGAATTCCAATCTATTACTCCATTGCACGTGTGATTGTTTAAATATATAGCGATAGATTTTGGCAATGCATATTGCATTAACTGGATTTATTACCGGACTATCACTCATTGTTGCCATCGGTGCGCAGAATGCATTTATTCTCCGACTTGGGTTGATGAAGTCACATATCGGCGTAGCTGTTGCAATTTGTGCGCTCTCTGATGCTCTGCTGATCTTTGTGGGAACAGCAGGTATGGGAGCTGTAGTCGAAGCAAATAAAAGTGCGCTCAAAGTTGTTGCTTGGATAGGAGCAGCATATTTAAGTTACTTTGCTTTCTCTGCTGCAAAACGGGTATTTACTTCAGAGTCACTCGAAGCATCTCAACTCAATGAAATGCCGCTGAAGAAGGTTGTTCTCTCTGTTTTAGGATTTACTTGGCTGAACCCACATGTATATCTCGATACTGTGCTGTTGGTTGGTTCAATTGGCGGTCGATATGGAGACCAGCGTTGGATATTTGCAATTGGCGCATCCCTTGCCAGTCTGATCTGGTTCGTTTCACTTGGATATGGCTCAAAGGCGGCAGCGCGAGTAATGGCAAGACCGATAACTTGGAGATTGTTAGATATCTTTATCGCCATCGTTATGGCAACCATTGCCATTAGCTTAATTAAAACTGCACTTAACTAAAACGAGTTTCTTTAACTTTCTTTCCCTTGGCATCGTAGGTAATCCAAAGCCCGCTCTGCACACCATCTTTAAATGATCCATTTCGCATCAATGAACCATCGAGCCGGTAGAACTTCCAAGCGCCGTGCATCTTAGAACCCTTATATTTTCCCTGCGATTTGATGCCACCATTCTTGTAGTACTCAACAAAGAGACCGCTCTTTTTTGGGTATGAATCGTTGATTTGCTGCCAACGAGCCTTCAATACTTTTCGCAATAACGGTGTAGGAAAAGGTTTTTCTAAATCAAATTGAATTGTCCCCTTACCCACTGTGTATTTGGCGAGATCCGATTTCATCTGCGCTGCAATTGCGCCAGAAGCAGGGAAGAGACTGTTATGGTTTTTAAAGCCAAAGACGTGGCAGAGATGATCTTCGCCAATAGCAAGAGTTGGCATACCCCAGGCGATGGTGCGAGTAGCTTTTGGATACATCTTTTCGGCAGCCGCCAGAGTTGCAAGTATCGCCTTTTGTTGCGCGGGTGGGAATTTCGCTACCGCTTTTTTAAAGTCTGCATGCGCCATATCTCCACTATATCTATCTATCTCGGCGTAACCTATATCCATGACACTTTCAGGACTCAACTATTTAGGCGTACTTATCGCATTTGTTATCTCATTCATCAGTGGCGGAATTTGGTTTGGACCAAAGACCTTTTATCCAGTGTGGATGCGACTTCGTGGCATCCAATCCGGGCAACTCGATCACAATCAAAATAAGCCAGCTCTACTCTTCGGTGGCACCATTATTGGAGTCCTCGCACAGACATTGACGGTCGCCACAGTAATTACTTCACTCCAGCACGCAGGAAGCGATATAGGAGCTCTTGATGGCGCAGGAATAGGACTTCTATTGGGACTCGGTATTGGCGCTTTTGCCTCACTGTCACATCGCCTCTTTGGTGGAGATGGCCTCAAAGTCTGGATTATTGAGACGGCAAATGACGTTATCAATCTTACGATTGCCGGCGCAATAATCGCCGCTATGAACTAAGGAGCACTTATGGCTACCTCAAGCCCGCTAGTCATTTCAGACCACGAAGTTCGTTCACTCAAGCGCACCAATACCGTTGCTGGAATCTTTCACCTTGTACAAGCAATTGCGATTCTCGCGCTCTCGAATAGTTTTGCACTTCCCGTATCTGTGAAGTACTTACAAGATGCACCAATTCCTGGCGCAAAATTTGAAGAGATTCACCTCTTTGATTTTCCAATTGCTTATGGAGTGGCAGCATTCTCATTGCTCAGCGCACTTGCTCATTTCTGGGTAGCTGGCCCCGGAAAAGATAAGTACTTTGCACAACTTCGCAACAAGATGAATATTGCGCGCTGGATTGAATATTCAATCTCATCAACCTTAATGATTATCCTCATCTCACTCGTCAACGCAGTTTGGGAGATCACAACCCTCATCGCAATTGCCGGAGTAAATATTTCAATGATTCTCTTTGGATGGTTGCAAGAGAAATATGAAGAGCCAGGCAAGGGCGGTCTCCTTCCCTTCTGGTTTGGCTGCATTGCCGGTATTACTCCGTGGCTCTTAATGTTCTGGTTACTGTTCTCGCCAGGATCCACCAATGAAGCCCCAGGCTTTGTTTATGGCATCGTCTTCTCGCTCTTTGCATTCTTCAACTGTTTTGCCATTGTTCAGTGGTTGCAATATAAAGAGATTGGAAAATTTAAGAGTTATCTGACAGGTGAGCGCACCTATATCGTGCTCTCTTTTGTCGCAAAAACTCTTCTCGCCTGGCAGATCTTTGCTGGAGTCTTGGCGACAAGTACTCTGTAAAAGCGCTGGCTAGTTATATGAGAAAGTCATATTGAGCCCATTATCTGGATGGTATGTCCAGAAGGCGTTGATCTTGCCCCACTTCGCCTTCTGCATACCATCGAGGGCTCGAGTAATTCCTACTTGAGACTGCACAGAACTAGGCATGCCAAGAACTTTGGACGCACACAAGTAATCACTGTAATCAACAAAATACTTTCCAACCCCAGACATCTGTAAGGTCTTGCCACCATCGCTTAAAGTCACACCGATTACTTTCATGTTGAGGTGGCAGATGTAATAAGCCTTTTCAGTGAGGTATTTAGATTTTGCAGCGGCAATTGGTCCGTAATCTGTATATTTCCACTTGCCCGAAACTTGAGTGCAGATATATTGAACTCCAAGATACTTAATCTTGGTATTTTTATAGGCGCTAGCACACTTCTGTGATGCAATGTAATTAGAGCTAAAGGTGAGCCACTGCGGGGAATCGGGAAGTGAATCCATCTGTCCACCATTGGCACTCATTGGAAGAGCCATTGCCCTAACTTTAAAATTACTTGCTAAATTGAGGCAAGAAACCTTTATTTCATAGGCAACATATCCATCGTCATCGATCCAAGCATCGGCAGTGCAACCATAAACGGTGTCACTTTCCCCGTCACTTGTAAATTCATTGAGATCGATTTCAACAGAACTTTCATTGTCAATCGAAGTCCCCAAATTATTTAAGCCAAAATCTGTGGCTCCGTCGCCATTCGAATCAATTGCAAGAACAAAGAGTCCGCTGTCGTCTACTTTGTCGGCGGTCACCTTGGCAGCGGTTTGGAAGGTGAAGCGAATAGTCTCATCGGATGAGAGCCAAATTTGTAACCGGTTGATATCGAAGGAGGGATCAATACCAGCTGGAGTTGAGGTATCAAGAGGGCTGATTTGGCTGTAGTCGCTGGCAGCGCTCGCGTTACTTACAGGAAATAGCGAGGCCAAAAGAATTAAGGCGGACGCAAATGTTACTTTCTTCATATGATTCAACTCCATTCACCCTAATCGTATATCAGCAGTGAGTTAACTGGATAGAGCGAAGACAAAAAGACTAGTCAGTGCAATAAATTTATTTATCGAGTAGTTCCGAGAGCAATATTTCGACGCGCGCCTTAATCTCATCTCGTACCCGACGAACTGTTGCAATATCTTTTCCAGCTGGATCTTCCAATACCCAATCCTCATAACGCTTTCCAGGGAAGAACGGACAAGCATCGCCACAGCCCATCGTGATTACTGCATCTGATTCTTGCACCGCCTCTGTGGTCAATACCTTTGGAGTGTTCTGTGCGATATCTATTCCAACTTCGGCCATAGCTTCAACAGCTATTGGATTAATTGAATCTTTAGGAGCAGAGCCGGCAGAGAGAACTTCTACTCTTCCTTGAGAGAGTTCCTTCATAAAACCAGCGGCCATTTGTGAGCGTCCTGCGTTATGAACGCAGACAAAGAGAACGGTTGGCTTATGCTGGGTTTGACTCACTTGAAACACCTTTCTTTGTACCAGTAATCAAGAGCACTAGTACCAGAGCAATTATCTGACCGGCGATGAATTTAAAGCCAGCCATAGGTGCAATTCCACTGAAAGAATCGGTGAACATTCGGCCAACTGTGACTGCAGGGTTGGCAAATGCAGTTGAGGAAGTTGCAAAGAAGGCGGCAAGAATCCAGGCTGGAACTAAACGGCTTGCATCCATACTTCTGGTCTTAACGACATATAGAAGGCCAAAGGTGGCGATTACTTCAGCAATAAGTGTTCCAGAGGTGTAACGATCGGTCTTCGAAATGGCAAGTAGCGTTTGGGCATACATTCTATTTGCGATCAAGGTACCTGCGATTGCCCCAATACATTGTGCAACTACCGTTACCAAGGTTGATGCAACCGATATCTCTTTACCAAAGGCCTTCATTAAGGTAACTACTGGATTGAAATCTGCACCGCCTAGATTGATTAAGAGATAGAGCGCCGCGACTGTTGCAATGCCATTTATTAATACGATGAGTGCAATTTCTTGAGTCAACATTTGGCCAAGTAGAGCTGAACCCACAATGGCGATAAGGAGAGTTGCAGTGCTGACAGTTTCGCGGATAAAAGACTTAAGCATGTAGGCGAATCTACAGGAGCAAGAGGGCAATCATGGTGATATTGAGCGCTGTAAGAAGAAGAGCGATTCCATAGCCAAGCCACTTCATAGAGCGACCATTTGCCAGTGAACCCATGATCTCGCTCTTTGATGTCAGATATACAAGTGGAAAGAGCGCAAAAGGAATTCCGAGGCTAAGAACCACTTGGCTAATTACTAGCGACATAGTTGGACTATTGCTGATGGCAATCACTACCAGTGCGGGTGCGAGTGCAATAGCACGTTGTGCTATTGCAGGGATCCTAAATTTCAATAACCCTTGTGAGATAACGCCACTGGCATAGGTGCCGACAGAGCTAGAGGCAATACCACTTGCGAGAAGACCAACTGCAAAGAGCGTCGCTATTCCAGCACCTAGAGTTGCAGAAATTGCAGTGTGCGCTCCAGTAATTGAGTCATCAACGTTCTTGCCGTAGAGATTAATGGCACCCACTAAAAAGATTGCGATATTAATTGCACCAGCAAGCCCCATTGCAAGAGTGACATCGAGTTTGGTGGCCTTAACGATGGCGCGCTTGGCATCTTTGTACTCGGGTAAGTTAAAACGATCGCGGCAGAGCGCTGAATGGGCATAGATGGCGTGTGGCATCACGGTAGCGCCGAAGATTCCGACAGCAAGGAGAAGCGACTCTTGCCCATCGAATCCCGGAATAAAACCGCTCATCATTGCGCCAGTATTAATTGGTGCAACAAATAGACCAGATGAAAAACCAATACCAGTTGCAGCAATTAACGAGAGAATAATGACTTCGAAGGCGCGCACTCGACCACTTTCGCGCAGAGCTAAGTGTGCAATCGAGAATGCGCCCGTAATAATTCCACCAGTCAACATTGGAAGGCCGAAGAGCAAGTTGAGGGCGAGCGCGCCACCAATAACTTCGGCCATATCAGTTGCGATTGCAACTATCTGCGCTTGGCCCCAATATGCAATACGCACCTTGCGGCTGGTAATACGTTCACCTAAAAGTTGAGGTAGCGATTTTCCAGTGACGATGCCGAATTTTGCTGATAGGTATTGCACCACCCAGGCAGATAAATTGGCGGCGACAATCACCCAGAGAAGTAGATAGCCAAAGCGGCTTGAAGCTGTGAGATTGGTAGCGACATTGCCTGGATCAAGATAGGCAACGCCTGCAACAAAGGCAGGTCCCAGCAGATAGAGTGAACGAAGCCTTTGGCTTAATGAAGCGAAAGGCGTCTCCCGTACACTGCCGAGGACGGTCACTACGAACCCTTAGAAGTCCCAGTCGTCGTCTGTGGTGGCTTCGTGCTTACCAATGACGTAAG
>CAZMBG010000055.1:0-7269 GCA_964564615.1 uncultured Candidatus Planktophila sp. | reverse complement strand
GCAGATTGATCACCCGCTTGGCCCCTTCTCTAAGACGGGTGAAGAGTAAGGGAAAGCAGGCCTAACTGAGAAATTGCCGAAGGCTGAGTCTTGAGTGTCCTTCGTTACTCCACCCCGCCGCTTGTTGCATGCGGCTCTCGATATGGGGCTATTCGCGTCCGCTAGCCATTCAATTCGGACGCTATTCGCGTCCGCTAGCCATTCAATTCGGACGCTATTCGCGTCCGAAACGGAGCCAGATGAGATAGAAGGCTCCACCCATACCTAAGAGAAGTCCGATTAGTGTAAATGTCTTATCGGTATGGAAGAGAAAGTGGTCTGCCGCCCAGCCCGCGCCGCCCCAGAAGAGGAGGCCAGAGAGGAGGTAGCCGATAATCGACCAGAATGCATCAGCTTCGCGGTTTTGGTTCATAGCCAAACCTTAACCTCTCTTTTCCGGTAATTCCACGCCGGATCGGTCAGCCTTAGGAAGATCTAGATGCACCTTGAGCGAGAGATATGAACGAATCTCGCCGCCGAGCCAGGCAAAGGTTGCGGCGATTGCGCTAAAGCCAAAGGCATATTTATTGCAAATGGTCTCTGGGACAAACTTTGTCACAAGCAGCAGAAATATTCCAAAGAATAAAATTTTGGCAAAGTAAGAGAACATCGCCAGACCCATCACCATCATTGGATCTGCATCAGCGGTGTAACGAGAGACTGCAATACTGATTGCGAAGAAGATGACGACCACAAACTGAGCTAACGCTGCGCCACCAAATCCAGCGCCACCTTTTGCAAAAGTGGAGATAGCAATCGCAACCAACCCCACTGCAATTGTTGGAAGCAGCGCTCCTTTAAATAGCTTTGATTCAGAACTCAAGGCTCAACCACCTCACTCATTATTGAATTCTTTGGTTGAGGTACACGTTTTGAAAATAATATGGTGAATGTCAGCAGAACTGCTGCTACCAAGATTGCAACCCAACCTGGGGTAAATGCTGATATCGAAACTGGAAAAGAGATTGTGGCAGTCCAGAGATACATAATGAGAGCTGTGCGCGCCTGAGTATTACCGGCTCGCATAATTCGATGGTGAATATGTTCTTTATCTGATGCAAAAGGTGACTTACCTGCTCGCAATCTTCGAATGACCGCTGAAAAAAGATCGATAAGTGGAATTGCTAAGACTGCGAGTGGAAGTAAAAGCGGCAGCAAGGTTGGCCCTAACTTTTCCGCAGAAATCGCATTAGGGTCTATTTGGCCCGTTAAAGTGATCGCCGAAGCAGCTAAAAGGAGTCCTAAAAGCATTGATCCAGAGTCACCCATAAAAATCTTGGCTGGATATACGTTGTGTGGCAGAAAACCAACACAGACTCCAATAATGACCGCTGTAATCAAAGATGGGGCACCGGCACGGCTAAATCCATAGATCACAGCTAATAAGTAGGCAAAGGCAAAAAATGCTGCGCCTGAAATTGCCACAACTCCAGATGCCAAACCATCAAGTCCATCAATAAAGTTAACTGCGTTGATGGTAACGAGAACAATAACCACAGTAAGTAGTTGGCCAATACTTGCTGGAATAGTTACTACACCATTAATTGGAAGCCAGAAAATTTGCACGCCATTCATTAAGAGAATTCCGGCTGCGAGGGCTTGTCCGGCTAACTTTGTGAGTGCGTCCAATTCAAATCTATCATCGATTAATCCGAGGGCTACCAAGAATGTCGCTGCCAGAAAAATACCCATCGATTCGCGCGTAAATGATTTTCCTACAAGCGATAGATGATTCACCATTGCAAATGTAACTGCCATACCGATCCACATGGCTAGCCCTCCCCAACGGGGAGTTGGAGTTGTGTGAATGTCTCGATCGCGAATTCCAGCAACTGCGCCTGCCTTAATTGCGAGCGAGCGCACAAATGGTGTCACCACATATGCAATCGATGCTGCAATCAGCAGGGTCACTAAATATTCGCGCATGGAGTGAGATTAAGCCTGATAAATAGGGAATTGCGCTGTAAGAGCATGAACTTCAGATTTAATCTGCGCATGTGTTGCTGAGTCATCGCTCTTAATTGCGCGGGCAATTAATTGGGCGATAGTCGCCATTTCTGCAGTACCCATTCCTTGTGTGGTGGTTGCCGGAGAACCAACTCGAATTCCTGATGTTACTGATGGCGCCTCTGGATCAAATGGAATGGAATTCTTATTCAGCACAATGCCAGCGGCTCCACATCGTTCGTCGGCAACCTTTCCATTTACTCCAGTTGCACGAATATCGATCAGCGCCAGGTGGGTTTGGGTTCCGCCTGAGACAGCGCGCATTCCTTCAGCCTCTAAACCTGCTGCGAGAGCTTGGGCATTTGCAATGACATCACGCGCATACTTTTGATATTCCGGTGTCGCACACTCCCCTAGAGCCACAGCTTTACCGGCCACGGCAGACATAATTGGACCGCCCTGCATTCCTGGGAAGACCGCCTTATCGATAGCGGCCGCGTGCTCTGCCTTACTTAAAATCATGCCTCCGCGTGGTCCGCGTAAAACTTTATGTGTTGTAAATGAGACGACATCGGCATAAGGCACCGGTGATGGAATCGCCTTTCCAGCTACCAAGCCAATGAAGTGCGCGGCATCAACCCACATAATTGCACCAACTTCATCACAGATGGCGCGTACCTTTTCAAAATCAATGAGTGATGGGTAGGCCGTTGCGCCGGTACATATCATCTTTGGTTTATGCGTCAACGCCAGATCACGAAGTTCGTCATAATCGATTAATTCATTATCTTGTCGAACACCGTATGAAACGATGTTGAACCACTTTCCAGAAAAGTTAACTTTTGAACCGTGCGTGAGATGGCCACCATGTGGCAGTGACATTGCAAGCACAGTATCGCCTGGTTTGGTAAATGCTTGGTAGACAGCCACATTTGCAGATGCACCTGAATGAGGTTGCACATTTGCATGGTCGGCGCCGAAGAGCGATTTTGCGCGCTCGATTGCAATATTTTCTGCGATATCTACCTCTTCACACCCTCCGTAATACCGCTTACCTGGATAACCTTCTGCATACTTATTGGAGAGTGTGGAACCTAAGGCAGCGAGAACAGCGCGAGAGGTGAAGTTCTCTGAAGCAATTAACTGGAGATTACTCTGTTGACGTCCCAGCTCTGAGAGAAGAACTTCTGCAATCGCTGGATCTTGACGTTGAAGTAGCTCGAAATCTGGGCCATAGAAAGTAGCGGACATGGGGCTACTCTATTGCCTCTTCTCCTTGAAGCGAAGGTACAAAGGCTGCCAACTCTTGGCGTGTGACCGCACCTTCTCGAAGGATGGACAGACCAGTGTTATCTGCTTCAATGACTGTCGATGTTGGTCCTTCCGGTAATTCACCATTGCTCACCATCACGGCGAGCGCTGATTCCAGAACAAGAATCTTGGAAGTATCGCGGATAACTTTCTGACCCGCTCGTGCAGCACTGGCTGATGCCAAGGGTCCAGAAAGTTTGAGCAAATCGCGCACAAATGGCGCGTTGGGAACGCGGACGCTAAATCGATCGAGCGCTTGGTTATCACCTAAATTCCAGCGCAACCCCATATTTGGTTTGAGATTAAAGGAGAGTAGACCAGGCCAGAATTGATCCATCAGTATCCGTGCATCAGCTGGTACATCGCGCGAAAGGCCGGTAATGGTGTCAGCGGAATGGATTAGTACTTGAGCGGCAACACCTAGGTTTGCACCGCGCAATACATTCATGGCTCGCACTGCATCTGGCATAAATGCGTCGGCAAGATATACATATGCATGCTCAAGCGGTGCACATATGACATAACCATCTCTAATGCCTTTGAGAGCTAGTTGAAGATGGTCATCATAGGAACCTTCAGATAAGGAAATTCGTTCCATCTCTTAGCTCCTGACTGCGGTGGTAAAACGTGGCCGCCCCACTAAATCATGGTGAAGGGTAATTGAATTGAAATCATTATGTAAGGCTGCGGCAATTGCATCGCCCTGGCTCTCGTGATGTTCAATTGCTAAGAAACCGCCAGACTTTAATAGACGGATTGCGGTTGCGATAAATCGCCGCGGAAGATCCATTCCATCAGGGCCACCAAAGAGGGCAACGGCTGGTTCGTGTTCTGCTACATCGCGCGGCAACTGCTGCCCATCGGGAATATAAGGAGGATTTGCAATCACAATATCGCACTGAACTCCTACGAGCGCATCATCGACATCGCTCTCGAGGATTCTTACATCTTCCGAAATTGCTGCCACATTTGCACGTAACCATTCGAGCGCCGCTACCTCTTTTTCAACTGCAATGACATGTGCACGAGGCGCTTCTGTGGCGATTGAAAGTGTGAGCGCGCCAGATCCGGCGCCCAAATCAACGACCGAAATCGCACCTTCTCGTTTTTCAATCTCGGTGAGGACTAATTCGACAAGTGACTCACTTTCCGGGCGTGGCACAAGAACGCCTGGACCAACCTGAAGTTCCAGATGGCGAAATGGTGCGAGACCGGTGAGATATTGCAGAGGTTCGTGAGCAACTCTGCGATCGAGCAAGGACCAGAATGTCTCTTCAACAATTGCTAAATCACTTGTTGCAGCTAATGCGCTGTCGACCGCTACTGGATTGTGTAATTCCATTCGCGAAATTCCCAAAACGTATGCCAATAAATGTTCTGCATCAACTTCTGGAAAACCTGCAGCAGCTAACTGATCTTTGCCTGCTCTTAGGAATTCTTTAAAGGTGAGTGTCATGATTATTCTTTATGGTTGAGCCGAGAGCTTTGCTGCCTTATCGGCGTCGAGCAAGGATTGAATCACATCATCGAGCTCGCCATTGAGAACGTGGTCGAGATTGTTTGCTTTGTAATTGACGCGGTGATCACTTAAGCGATTCTCTGGAAAGTTATAGGTGCGAATGCGTTCAGAGCGATCAACGGTACGGACTTGGCTCTTGCGTTCTGCTGCTGCTGCAGCTTCTGCCTTCTCTTGTGCATCTGCCAGCAAGCGAGCGCGCAAAATGCGGAGCGCTGACTCCTTATTTTGCAGCTGAGACTTTTCATTCTGGCACGAGACGACAATTCCGGTGGGCACGTGAGTGAGGCGCACTGCCGAGTCGGTTGTATTCACAGATTGACCACCTGGTCCAGATGAGCGATAGACATCAACGCGAACGTCATTCATATTAAGTTCGATATCCACCTCTTCTGCTTCTGGCAAAATTAAAACTCCGGCAGCTGATGTATGAATCCGACCTTGGCTCTCAGTCTCTGGCACGCGCTGCACTCGGTGTACTCCGCCTTCAAACTTCAAACGTGCATATGGTGAATTACCTGGTTCGGGCGCACCTTTAGATTTAATGGCCATTGAAATATCTTTATAGCCTCCGAGTTCTGCTTCGGTGACATCGATGATCTCTACTCGCCATCCATGTTTTTCGGCATAACGTTGATACATACGCACTAAATCGCCAGCAAATAGCGCCGACTCATCTCCACCAGCCCCGGCTTTAACTTCCATAATGACATCACGATCATCATTGGGGTCGCGAGGGAGTAATAACTCCTCCAATTTCTCAGCTGCAGCAGTTGCGGCGAGTTCCATCGCTGGAATCTCGGAAGCAAAATCTGGATCTTCTTTCGCCATCTCACGGGCAGCGCTGAGATCATCTTCCGCTGCTTTCCATGCTTTATACCCTGCAACTACTGGTCCAAGTTGGGCATACCGGCGTCCGAGTTTGCGGGCATTCGCTTGATCGTTATGGATCGATGGATCGGCCATCTTTGCCTCAAGATCTTCGTATTCGGATACGAGATCGAGCGCTGATGCGAAGCGATTCTCAACCATCTCCCTTACCTCTCATTACATCTTTCATCTGTAACATTTTTTGCTACACGTGGATTTGTACACGTGGCTCAATAAAAAGACCGCCTCGCAACTCTCGGAATACGAAAGTTGCGAAACGGTCTAGTTAAGAAAGCTACTTCTTCTTGTTATAACGCTCTTCAAAGCGAGCGACGCGTCCACCGGTGTCGAGAATGCGCTGCTTACCTGTATAGAACGGGTGGCAGTTATTGCAGACTTCAACATAGATTGAACCTGATGCGACTGTTGAACGAGTAACAAACTTCTCGCCGCAACCGCAGGTAACTTGAGTCTCTTTGTACTCTGGGTGGATCTCTGGCTTCATTGCTTCATCCTTTTCTTTGCCTGGGTCCGCAACCGAGCGCGGTGAACCAGAAGGGTTTAATGCAGTAATTCTCCCCTACATAGGGCTCAACCTCAAAATCCACGCCCCTCTAAGCGTGAATTTTGAGGTTGAACACCTTCTCTAGGATGGAAATGAAAATTATGGAGTTGTGGTCTTCGAAGCCTTAGGTGCTGGCTTTACCGGCGGAGTTGGCTTTGCGCCGAGCTCTGGCTTCTTTGGTGCAACTGGTGCGGTGCCAAGATCTGCAATCGCCTTATCTCGCTTCGCCTTTGCTGCAACGAGAGCAGCTTTCTTAGCAGCCTCGTCGGTCAACGCTTGTGCGAGAGTTACCTCGTTCTTAAATACTTCATTGATTGCTTTGCGAGCTTGTGCATATGTTGTAAATGCAGTCTTAAAAGATTCTAAGGTCGCTTTATATTCGGTCATAGTCGCTTTGCGATTTGCAACATAGAGTTCAAGCTCTGCCTTATAAGCGATACGAGCTTGGCGATATTCGCTGAGTGGTTTGGTGATATGAGTTGGGTTTGGTGAAGCGATTGGTGTCGCTGTCTCATCGGCTATCGCTGGTGCAACAGATGCAACCAAGCCGGCCGCTACGATGGTAGCGATTGCGAGTTTCTTCATGGCGTCCTCCCGAACGTGGTACTTGGATGAACTCAGGGCCGGATCCCTGCTTTCTTGCGATAACTATCTCTCGCTTCCGTGTGAAAGCCCTGTGACCCATGTACGCGCTCTATGTGAAAAATCCCGCGTCAGCCGGGGCTCACGCGGGATTTCTTACAGACCTGTGTGGTTAATTACCGTTTGTTGAATCTCCAGCTGTTGTCTTCTGAATCAACATCAAGAATTCAACGTTGGACTTGGTGCCCTTCATCTTTTCGAGCAAGAGCTCAAGTGCAGCTTGCGGTTCGAGGGCGTGAAGAACGCGGCGTAACTTCCAGACAATATTGAGCTCCTCAGTACCCATCAAAATTTCTTCCTTACGAGTTGAAGATGTAACGACGTTTACTGCCGGGAAGATGCGCTTATCTGCCATCTTGCGATCCAAGATGAGATCCAT
>CAZMBG010000054.1:0-7282 GCA_964564615.1 uncultured Candidatus Planktophila sp. | reverse complement strand
TTGTAAGTGTGATTATCTGCAATAGCCGGAAATTCGGTGGCAGTAATAGTTTTTGATGTACCAGATAAAGCAGTAATAGTCTCGAGAAGAGTTGTTCCGTTGCTTTCGTAAATTCGAATTGTGTAGCCCGATGCATTTGTCACTGCAGTCCAGGTAGCTGTTAAAGATTTCAGAACACCTGTTGTTGCAGACAGATTCGGAGCATTCGGTTGGGCGAGTGACCTTTGAGTAATGGTCAGGGTCCCATTGACTTTTGTGATTGTGTAACTGGCAAGTTGATCTGCCGTCATTGTGATTGTCTCTGCGATGATGGCATAGGTTCCGGCATTAGTCGGCAAAGTAGTTGACTTTGCATAGACCGTCGATCCAGTTCCTTCGTAAGCGTAAGTAACGCCGGTGATTGCATCGCTGCCAATTATAGAATTGCTTGGTATGTAATAAGTCGTCGCAGTTGCTAAAACAACTGCAGATCCTGTGTACTCCGCGCCATTATTTCCGACAGTAATGGTGAATTGGCGTGGATGCATCACTATATCTTTATAAACTGATGTCGCAGATTCATAATCAATTGACTGTAGCTGAGTCACTCGCACCGAACAGATGGTTGCTCTTGTTGAGGTGAGAATTCCTGATGTGACATTACAGTATTGAGAAGTTGTCTCCCACAACATTCCTCCAGTACCAACAGCGCCGCTGTAATTTAATCCAACCGAGGTTCCATAAGTTCCATCGGAAGTTGTTACGGTTAGTGTCGGGTGGAACGCACGGCCTAATACGATATTGGTATTGCCAGATGAAACGGCGTTGTAGTTTGAATCTCCTGCCATTGTTGCGTTGACGACACAAGTGCCGGCTCCACTAGCCGTCAATACATAGACTGTTGTGTAAGTAATAAGACAGCCAGTCGTTGAGCTTGAATATGTAATGGTTCCGCCAGTTGATCCACCAGACGTTGTTAATGTCAGGGGTACGAGATATCTGCCTGAAGTCGAAGTAATCACGAGTGGGGCTTGGCTTCCTTTACCCATCGTAAGCGTTGCGCTATTTGAAGTGACGCTCGAAGTTGTAGTGAGCACCGTATTAGTAACTATAACTGAGTAGGTTCCGGTATCGCTAAGAGATGTGGTCGTAAATGTATAACTTGTCCCAGTTTCGCCTGTAAGGAGCGTTGATCCTTTTCGCCATTGATATGAAAGAGTTCCGCCATCAGCAGGCGCGGTTACTGTCACAGAGAAAGTTACGCTCTGTCCGACTCCCTTAGAGACACTTGCCGGGTGCGATGTAATAACCGGCAATTGAGGAAGAGGGATCAAATCGTCTACCGATGTGCTTGAACCATAGGTATTAACCACCCGAATTTTCGCTGCTGTGCAGCAAGTCTTATTTGATACAAATGTTATAGTCGTTGAATCTACTACGGTAAAGGTATCTACGCTCACTCCGCCGATTTGAACGTCGGTTGCGCCGGTGAATTTTGTGCCGATTACAGTGACAGTATCACCATAGGCAACGCTAGTCGTACCGGTTCGGTTTGATGAAAATGATGTAATCGATGGCGCATCGGTATCTGTCGTAAATGTGATGGTTGCAACCAGTGAGATATTTCCGGTTGCATCGCGAACTACGACATAACCCTTGTAGTTCGTCAGACTTGTTAATCCAGAGATAGCAAAGCTGTTTGATCCTGATGTAATACTTGTGCTGCCTTTCGCAATAGCCGTGCCTTGAGCAACAACGGAGGCTGAGGTTGGCGCTGAATCAGTTGCGAGATAGACCAGGTAGAAAGCTGTGCCGCTCTCATTTGAGGTGTAATTGAGAGTAGTTCCACTTGATGTAATAGTTGTTGCGCTTGTTGCAGATAGCACGGGAGCGATTTCATCGACATCGGTAATTGTGACTGTGATTGTTTGTGATGAAGTATTTCCAACGATATCAGTAGCAGTTACCACAACAATATAATTATTATCTGAATTGCTATCAGCTGGTGCTTCGAAGTCACGGGCACTGATCGTCAATACACCGGTGGATGAGTCAATAGCGAAGAATAATGAATCGGTTCCTGAAATAGTCCACGTGACGGTTTCATTTGCAGCCATGGTGACGACTGATGTTGAGTTTTCGGGGATGCTCTTACTGCTTGTGCTGGCACCGGCTGTTCCTGAAGGTCCAGTTATAAGTGCGGGAGTTGCATCTCGAATGATCGAATCATCAGCCGAGCCCGGAGCATTCTCACCGTTACCCGCCTGGTCATTGGCTCGGGTATAGATGTAGTAGGTGGCATCGACCGCAGGCAATGTACAGGTAATACTTCCGCTTGCGGATGTTCCGGAGATCGCTGTATTGCCGCACAAGACTGGTGAAGATAAATCTGCATTAGTGGAGTAATAAACGGCGATACTGGAAAGTCCACCGGCATCTGAGGCGGTGTAGGCAACAGTTACGGTTTCTACACTCGTGATAGTTGCCGTGATGGATCCACTCGAGACTGGTTTAGTTACATCTGCTGCAAGAGTTGAAAATGCGACGTTATACGGTGCGGTATTTGTATTTCCAAGTGCGTCAGCGCCAACAATATAAGCCTTATATGAAGTTCCTCCGGAGAGTCCACTGACATTTACAGAATTTGCGCTGGCCAACATAGATCCGGTTGCCTTCGCTACCGCTGTTCCCTGCGCAATTACCGTTGATATAGAAGGTGCCGTAGCTGCACTTGCCAGAACCAATATGTAGTAGGTTCCGCTATCACTTGCCGTGAAATTGAGCGTTGCAGCTGTCGAAGTTATAGATGATGCCGATATCGAAGTTAGATTTGTCGCGATAGCATCGATAACCAGATCTTTATTGGCAGACAATGACATAGCTGCTCCTGGCAAAGGCAAGCTCATTACCGCATCGAAACCGTTGCCTCGAAGGGTTTGCCCTGCCAGGGTGTATGTAAAAGTCGAAGTTGAGGTGTCATAAGTTAGGTCGGTAGCTGTATCACCTAGTAATACTGTGTAATTAAAAACTAAAGTATCTGTACCACTACCACTTGCATACCAAGCGGTTTGAGTGCTTCCAGGTTTATTCCTTATGAGAATTCGAAAATTAGCCGTATTGCTGGTAACTACCGGAAGATCATATTGGACTTGAATCGGAATTATGGTGCCAGTGCCATACGTTCCATTGGGTGTGGAAGACGTTACGTTGACAATTTCCGGCTGGTTTCCAACTGTAATAGAAAGGTTATTTGTTGATACGTTACCGGCAGGATCGGTCATAGTCATTGTGACTTGATAAATGCCGTTTCGATCCGCATCAACAGGATTTTCAAAATCTTTGGGCGTGAGAAATGTAAATACTCCTCCAACATCAACAAAAAGAGAGGCATCAGGTCCGCTTAATGTTGTAGTGACTGTGGATGAATCACTGATTGTGTATGCAATGTTCATTCCACCATAATTTACGTTCTCTCGAACAGTAATTGCGGTTAACGAATCAATTATCACAACGTTTGCAATTTGTGTAAACGATTTTAGAACTGGTGCAACATTATCG
Organism: uncultured Candidatus Planktophila sp.; assembly: GCA_964564615.1. Classification (GTDB taxonomy): domain Bacteria; phylum Actinomycetota; class Actinomycetes; order Nanopelagicales; family Nanopelagicaceae; genus Planktophila. The sequence goes on along the minus strand of CAZMBG010000054.1, from coordinate 3,745 downwards.
ATTGTGTAGAGTTGGTCATAAGAAGATGGCGCTGCCTCCACGTTTCCTGCAACGTCTGTAGCTCGCGAGAATATGTAGTACTTGCCATCTACGTTGGGCAAAGTACAACTCTGGTTTGAAGTGATGTTGGTTTTCGTACCCGTGTCATTTGCTGCCATAGTGATCGTAAAACAAGTAACGGGATTTGCTAAGGTTGAAGTGTCGCTGTAATAGAAAGCAACCGATGCTATCCCGGTCCTTGCGTCGGTTGCGCTATACCAAAGCGAACTAGTCACATTGCTTTTTCGGGTGGCACTTCCGGCAGTTACGTTTGACGATGGTGCATTTGTATCTCGGATAAAGGTGTCGTCTGCACTGCTTGGCGCATCTTCGACATTTCCAGCGGCGTCAATTGCTCGCGTAAACAAATAAACTATTCCATCAGATGAAGACAGGCGATTTGTAGCACAGGCAACACTCCCGCTTGCTGATGTTCCACCTATGAAATTTACATAACCGCAGACTACAGGTGATGAAAGATTCGAGTTACTGCTAATGAGGACTTGCATTGAGAGTAGGTCCGTCTCGTCACTGACTGTATAGTCCACAGTGATCCCACTTGCATTTGAACTAGAATTAACATAGGCCGAAGAAAAACTCACACTTGAAATTGGCTTAGTTGTATCGGTGGCTGCGTCCTGTGTTCCATAAAGATAAATTTCAGAATATTGCACACAAAAAGTGTTATTGACGTTGTATGGGCAACCACTTTTGTAATTTGTGGTATTTGGACCGCCTGTATATGCCTCACCATAGGAAGTAGTAGTGACATAGTAATACTGATATGAAGTTGTATTTGCAAATTCACGAGGAGTGTACTCGGTGCTATTAGCAAAACCATCAAGTTCGGCTTGGGTCCAATTTACGGTTGATACCAAGACGCAAGATGAGACGGGGGTTGAGTTAGTCGCACACCCATAGATATTTGCGGACGCAACTTTGCGGCTTTTATAAAGGCCGTCATCACTTCCACCAACAAAAGATAAGCCTGTTACTTTAGAAGGTTTATCAAGTCGAATTCGAAGCTTCGAGCTTAGATTATTTGAACTTGCATCATAGGAAACGAATTTCGTAGTTAGGTTTTCATCGCATGCGCTCGCAATATCTTCAGCAGGTGTTGTTCTCGTTTCCGAACTATCCGCTGTGCAGCGCATTCCACCGAAATAGGCAGTATTTGAATTTTGAGTTTGTGTCACTGGCGGTGTGTACTTCAGAGAGATTCTAGGATCCACCGGAGCGGCCGACGCTATAGAAAGCGATGGAGTGCTGACCACCGGCAAGAATTGAATTGCCAGCAACACAGGGATAACGCGATGTAAGAATCGTTTCATCGCTGGGTAGCGCTGAAAGAGATGTTCCATCGGTTGAGCTCCTCAATGGAGCAAGTACGTGCGTTGTAATAAAGAGGTATCGCGACTTGCTCGAGAGAATTTTCCCAAGCCCGATTTTTGAGATTTGGGTTTTTAGGGGTTAACCCTCAATAGCCTTTGTGGGGTCTGAGAGCTTAAAGGTGGCGGTAAAAACCACTCTCTGTGAGTTTATTTCTAGCGCCCATGTGTGGGCCAACTCCTTATAGATGGCCGTTCCTAGGCTTGCCCCCTGCGTTACAGAGAGATCTTTCGTAACATCATTTTCGATTGTCAGTTGAATTGTTGAGTCACCAATCGAGACTAATTGAATCGAAAGTTCGGTTGCTCCTGAATGCTTCACTGCATTGTTAATTGCTTCACGGATAACCTCATAAAGGCATTCCACTAAGAAAGCGTCTCCCGAAATTGTTCGATAAACATCCTCGCTCACATCCGGCTTGATGGAAATAATTCCCTCCCAAAATTCTGAAATTTCGGTGATGGAAGTACGGAAATTTTCAATTCGAGGTTTATCCGCTTCCAGCGCCAAAAACGAAGAAAGTTCATTGTGTAAAGCCTCGATGAATTGGTCTTGATTGATTTCATTTCTTTCAGAGTTGAGGGCAAGAACGTGTAACTTCGACTGCAGTCCACCATGAATCTCACGTGCAAATTTCTTCCTAATTGCCCAAAGCTGCCTTTTAATGACTGAGAGGTTTTCGGCAATTTCTGAGGTTATTTTACTTTCGCGTTCTAGATTCTCTCTTAGATTGACAATTCCGAGACTGTATATAGCTGGCAAAAGTGTGAAGAAGAAGGTCGTAAAAGCAAATGAAGGAGCGAGCTCGGCTAAGTTTCTTGAACCAAATACCACAATGCTGGTTGCGAAAAGAAGAGCTTGCAGGAGTGAGATACATACTGAGATCCACAGAATTGCAGATAAGTGTTTTGAAATCGTCCGAGAAATGCGCCACCAGAGGCTGAATATGATGAAAGAGCAAATTATAAAAGGTGCGGAGACGCTAAGAGCCTCTTTGAATCCCTGGGTGTAGGCGATGGCCGTAAAGTTAAAGTTAAGATACAAAAAGATTGACATAGGGGCACTGATTGCTAGTTTCAACGGAAGTGAACCTTTTAGAGACGATCTAATACGCTTCTTACGAAATTCTCTCTTAATTGCCTTGCTATCAATTTCATAATTTACGTGCTCGGCATTTGCATCAAGGTAGTGGCTGAGCGGGCGAACCACATTGTCGATGATGGAATATATATTCTTTGAAATCGCACTTGAATGAGCGCCACTTTGAATATTACTCTCAACTGAAAGTATGGCGGGTTTTACGGTTGCCAGTATCAATTCGCCAATATTTGCCCGCTCACTTTCTATCTGATCCTTAATGTCTCGACGTAATTGATTAAGGGAGGCGCGAGCCTCAGCCACGGCATTGGAAGATTTGCGAACATATGTAATCGTCCCTATCAAGAGCGCAAAGAGGGCCACTTGCGCAACTGGGCCACTAAAGACATATCCCCATTTATCACGCAACGAAAGCGGAATTCCATGAGGAAGAACCACGTAGGCCCAAAGAAACGGGGCGAATGCAGATAACAACCCACTGGTAAAGATTGATATAGCCATGAAAATCTGACTTGGATTCTTATTTATTGCCCGGAAAACAACAATCAGGGCTGCACCGGACACTGCTGTTACAAAATCCCAATGATGCATCGTGTACCCGGCTTCAAGTTTTTCAGCGGGCAACAAAAAAGGTGTGAAAAAAGCATTTGCAAAATAGATAATCGGAAGCCACAGTGAACGTGATCCTTCGAGGAAAATCGTTGGATAAATCGAGGTTGAGCTTTTACTTTTTGCCATAAGAATTAACTGCTTGGAAGTAGCTTTTCACCGCTTCGACTCGAACATTGATATCAGAGTCACGGCTAATATTGAGCGACTCCAGGGTACGGGTAATTGCGCTCTCCGTCGCTCCAATAGATCGTTTACGAATTTCCGCAATTTGCTGGTTTGTCTTGCCTTCAGAGATAAGTTTCAAAATCTGCATCTGCACATGCGTTAACTGCGCTAACGGTCGATTCTCGCTCAGATCATGGCGGAAATTTTCGACATCTTGTTCAAAGAGCACTGCGTTGATAGCGTCTCTCAATTCCTCAGTGCTTTGTATCAATTTCTTATTGAGATACGCCTGATTCTTCTTTACCTCGTGATGCTCGCGCGCAAATCTAGGATCTGGAAGGTCTGTCAGAAAGACAACACCAACTTCAGGAGAGGTGATTGCTAATTGTGCTGCAAAATCTAATCCAGTTGGACCATCACCTAATTCAATATCAAGCACAGC
>CAZMBG010000053.1:0-7305 GCA_964564615.1 uncultured Candidatus Planktophila sp. | reverse complement strand
GCCACTCATCTGGAGCGACGGAAAGTGGCATACCGCAGAACCATTTACAGGTGGTGTGACATTTGATTTTCCAGAGGGAATCGGCCCAGTTGAATGTGTCGATGTCGAACATGAAGAAGTTGCACTCATTCCTCGTAAAGTAAAAGCCAATAAAGTCACTTTTAAATATGGACTGGGTAGTGAATTTATTCAAACTCTCAAAACTATTCGTGCCCTTGGCTTAGCAAATAAAGAGAAGGTTCATTACCGAGGTATGGAGATTGCGCCGCGCGATTTTCTGGCTTCGCTATTACCCGACCCTGCAAAGATTGGGCCGATTATGCACGGAAAGACTTGTGCCGGAACACATGTAAGTGGCTTAGATAAAGATGGTAATCCTTACGCCTGTTACCTGTATAACGTAGTCGATAATGAATGGTCGATGAGAGAGTACGGAGATCAAGCTGTTGTGTGGCAGACCGCGATTAACCCGGTCATCGCAATGCAATTAATTGCGGAAGGCACATGGAAGCCAGAGGGCGTATGTGGCCCAGAGTGGCTGGAACCAAAGCCATTCTTAGACTTAATTGAGTCATATGGCAGCAGTTGGCAGCTACGAAAGGAAGACCCAGCAGGTCTAAACTTTTGATATGAAGCGCGAATTCGATGTCGTCGTAATCGGATCAGGATTTGGAGGTTCGGTTGCGGCGCTTCGATTGCGCGAAAAGGGTTATAGCGTTGCTGTTCTTGAAGCAGGAGCGCGCTTTGACGATAAAGATTTTCCAAAAACATCGTGGGATATCAAGAAATTCCTCTTTGCTCCAGCGATTGGTTGTTACGGCATTCAAAGAATTCACGCGCTCCGTGATGTCTTAATTTTGGCTGGCGCGGGAGTTGGCGGAGGATCGCTTGTTTATGCAAATACTCTCTACCAGCCAGGTGATAGTTATTTTCAAGATCAACAATGGGCACATATCACTGATTGGAAATCTGAATTATCGCAATGGTACGACCAAGCGCGGCGAATGTTAGGTGTACAGAAGAATCCATACTTCTCGCCGAGTGATCAGGTAATGCAAGAGGTGGCTGAATCTATGGGCGTTGGAGAAACATTTACCCTTGCCCCTCTCGGAGTTTATTTTGGGGAAGCTGGTAAGAGCGTTCCGGATCCATACTTTGGCGGTAAAGGACCAGCGCGCACCGGTTGCATCAATTGCGGTGAATGTATGAGCGGTTGCCGTCATAACGCAAAGAACACTCTGCCTAAGAATTATTTAGGGCTGGCCGAAGGCGCGGGTGTAAAAGTATTTCCATTGACGACCGCCACCGATCTCAAATATAAAGGTGAGAAATGGCGAATCTCAACTAAGCAAACAGCTGGCATCTTTGGTGAAAAAGGTGCGACATTTATCGCTAAAGATGTTGTTATCGCTGCTGGTACCTACAACACCCAAAAATTACTGCACACTTTGAAGGCTACTGGCCGACTTCCTCGCATCTCCTCAACTCTCGGAGATAAATCGCGCACCAATAGTGAAGCCCTTACGGGTGCAATTTTAAAAAGTGCTGATCACAATTTCACTCAAGGTAGCGCGATTACCTCCTCCTTCTATGTCGACGAGCAGACCCATATTGAGCCGGTGCGTTATGGCAAGGGCAGTAATGTCATGGGTTTACTGCAAACGATTGCTACCGATGGCTATTCACCACAAGAACGACGAGCTCATTGGTGGCAGCAAGTAAAAGCAGATCAATCGCTATTGGTGCGCTTACTTGATGTCCGTAAATGGAGCGAAAGAACAGTTATTGCGCTCGTGATGCAAAATGTAGATTCTTCACTCAAAGTGCGGGCAAAGAAATCCATTTTTGGCTGGCGACTTACCTCCAGTAATGATGGTCAAACCCCCAACGCCACTTATATTCCAGCCGCCAACGAAGTTGTTCGTCGAATTGCAGAAAAGTATGACGGTATTGCGGGCGGAAATATCGGCGAACTCTTTGGTGCACCATTTACTGCACATTTTGTTGGAGGTTGTGTCATCGGCGATTCAGATACAACCGGGGTAATTGACCCGTATCACCGAGTATGGAATTACCCCTCACTCCACATCGTCGATGGCTCGGCGGTAACAGCAAATCTCGGTGTTAATCCCTCGCTCACCATTACCGCCCAAGCCGAACGTGCATTTTCGTTATGGCCAAATAAAGGTGAGAGCGATCCCCGGCCGGCGCAATCCGAGAAGTATCAACGGCTCAATCCCATCGCTCCACACAATCCTGTGGTGCCACCTGGGGCTCCCGGCGAGTTACAGTAAGCCATGCAGAAATGGGCTTTGGTAACTGGCGCAACCGTCGGCATTGGTGAAAGTTTTACAAGGGTACTTGCTGAAGCAGGTTATAACTTAATTCTTAACGCTCGCACCGAAGAGACCTTAAATCAACGTGCGACTGAACTACGCTCGAAATTTAATATCGAAGTCAAAGTTGTGGCAGCAGATGTAAGTACTCAATGCGAGGTAATCGAAAAAGTTTTGCGAGATAACCAGATCGATGTGTTAGTCAACAATGCAGGCTTCGGCCTTAATCAATCATTTTCGCGTAGCAATATTGAAGATGAGGAAAAAGTTCTCGATGTATTAGTACGTGCGCCAATGCGACTTGCACATGCAGTTATTCCTCAGATGAAAGCGCGAAAATCAGGAATCATTATCAACGTCTCCTCTGTAGCCGGATTTATCGCAGGTGGCCATTACAGCGCCGCAAAAGCTTTTGTCACTGTTCTATCTGAATCGCTGGCTACCGAACTCAAGCCACATGGAGTTTCGGTTATGGCGCTCTGTCCGGGATTTACTCATACCGAATTCCATCAACGCGCCGGCATGAAGATGGGCGGACTCCCATCATTTATGTGGCTCGACTCTGACTTTCTTGTACGTGCCGCATGGCGCGATGTCAATCGTGGCGTCGTAGTAAGTACCCCAGGTTGGCAATATAAATTCTTACTTTTTGTTATGAAGATCCTGCCTCGAAAAATTGTCCGGTCAGTTTCTATTTCGCTACGCTCGCGTCAGCGCTAATTCACATCCATTTCACTGCTTATTGGGCGTGCGAATACCAAAACAATTAGTACGATTGCCCCATCGCACTTCTTTATACGGAGGAAACCATGTTTCGTAAGTTCGCAGCACTAGCAATCACCACCATCTTGGTTGGTGGCGCACTCTCTGCTGCCCCGGCAAGCGCTGCAACCAAGATCAGTAACGGCGTTGCATGCTCAAAGTCCGGCGCCACCACCAAAGTAAACGGATTCTCTTACCGTTGCGCTCGCAATAGCATGGTGAAGAATTCCAAACTAACCTGGCTCTCCTTTGAATGCTTGACCGCTATTTCACAGTACAACGCAGCCGTTAAGGATTACGCAACTGTTGGCGATGTATCTGCTCAAGGCGCAGCGCTCGATGCTCAGCTCACCACCGCAAATGCAGCGCTCACCAAGACTTCGACAGCGCTTGATACTGCGAAGGCGCAACTTGAAAGCGCACGTGCGGTTCTACTAAAAACCACAAATCCAACTGAGAAAACTGCGCTCTCTGCCGCAATTCAGAAGCTAGCTAATGCAGTCATTGTGCTCTCGACCAGTAAGTCACGCCTTGCCATGCAGGTGCAAGAACTCGCCACTAAGAAGGCGCAAATTGTTAATGCACCAGGACAACTGAAGCAGGCTGTGACAAATACCAAGTCGCAGGCAAATTCACTCTGCGCCAAGGGCTTCTAACTAACTCGCGTTAGGTACGGCTCTCCCTATTGCTTAGGGAGAGCCGTTTTCCATTTAATCAACCAATGCGTTGGTTGAAATTCACTCCCTTTGCGCTGATCGCTCTCAACGCTATCTGGAAATCGCAACAACCAGGCCCTCTCTGGGTTCGAGAACATATCCTCTACAACGCAATCTGGATTCTTGCCCTCACACTCTGCCTCTTTGCTCCAGTGAAGATTGATCGACTACTTGTCGCCTTACTTGTGCTCGCCATTTTTATGTGGGGAGCTGGATCATTCCTTGCAAGTATGGCGGAATTTGCCGATAGCGAGAGCTATCTCAATCTCGCTTCTCAAATTTCCTACGCTTTTTTCTATCCGTTATTACTACTGGCAGCGCCGCGAATTGCAGGAAAGCGAAGCAAAATCAGCCAAGTTGAAGCGCTCGATGCGCTGATTTTTGGCCTGGGCTTTACATCAATAACAGCCGCTCTATTTTTAGCTACCGTTTTTCGTGGGTCATTTATCCGAAGTTCCGACCAATTCTTCTTAATTTTCTACCCGGTGGGAGATATCGGGCTCTTACTCGTTTCACTCTTTCTCGTGGCTCGCCATCAGATAAATAAACAACTACTCATTTTTATTGCAGGAGTCTTTATCTTTGCCGCGACCGATCTCAATTATCTCTATTTGACTGTTCATAATAAGTATCACTTCGGTGCCCTCACCGATGATGGTTGGCTATGTGGAGTCGCGCTTTTGGCACTGGCACTTCATTTTCCCGCTCTCGAAAACTCCATCGAACGCAATATTCATCCAATGCTTATTGCGCTTTCAATAATTATGAGCCCGGCGCTGCTCGGTTTGGGGGCGCTCGTGCCAGGACTCTTTCCCGTCTATGTCATTATTCCTTCGATTGCTAATTTACTTCTTGCCTTTATTCGTATGAATGGGGCAATAAGACATGCGCGCGCCTTGAGCGAGGAGCGTATCTTGGCTCGCACTGATGAACTTACCGGCTTACCCAATCGTCGAAAATTTATCGTCGATATTGAGAGTTTTACTTCGTCCGCGGGCGCGCTTCTTTTACTCGATCTCAATCGCTTTAAACCGATTAATGATCAATATGGTCACGAAATGGGAGATCTAGTTCTGAAAGAAGTTGCCCGGAGATTTACCCGGGTGGTTCCGGACGGTGACCTACTTGCCCGATTAGGAGGAGATGAATTCGGAGCTCTTATCCACGGAAATATCGATCACATCTTTGAGATTGCCTATGCACTCCACGCAACGCTTCAATATCCTTTTCGAATTCGCGGCCACGAGATTTCACTAGGCGTGAGTATTGGATTCGCGGAAAATGATGGCAATGGTCGCTTACTTGAGCGGGCTGATGTTGCGATGTATGAGGCTAAGCGGCGTGAGGTTGCCGTCGTTAACTCTTCAGAGCTTTAAGGCGCTCCAGCGATTCCAGCCTTTCGGTGGCGTGATCCACTATGCGAGCCGGATATCCCTGTGGCAGGCCATCTGGCAGCAACCACGGTTCGTGAATTTCGACTTCTGAGAGATGCGCTAATTCGCTGACATATTTACGGATGTAATCACCGGGTGGATCAAATTTCTTACCTTGCTCGACTGGGTTAAAGACGCGGTAATACGGTGAGGCATCTGTACCGGTGCCGGCAGTCCACTGCCAACCGTGGGCATTGGATGCTACGTCGTAATCAACGAGATGTTCCTTAAAGAAATCGGCGCCTAACTGCCATTCCAGATGTAAATCTTTGACTAAGAATGAGGCCACGATCATGCGAGTGCGATTATGCATCCATCCTTCTGCGACCAGCTGTCGCATAGCTGCATCAACATATGGGTAGCCGGTCTTTCCTTCACACCACGCTTTAAATTTCTCACCGGGTTGGTCGTAGCGCATATTCTTAAATGCCGGCGCATAGTAATCAGTTTCGGTATGAGGATTGTTAAAGAGTACGTCGGCATAAAATTCGCGCCAGGCAATCTCTTTTCTAAATGTGTCGTGCGCCTTGCTCTCTCCTAATTCAGCCAGCAATGTACGTGGATGAATTTCACCAAATTTAAGATAGGTGCTGAGACGTGATGTTCCATCAATACCTGGCATATTGCGCTGTTCGTCATACTGATCTAGCGCGGTGGCGCGGAAGCGCTCCCAGCGTTCGAGCGCAGCTGCTTCGCCGGCCTTTATCGTAAGACCATCGCTCTGCCAGGTAGGAAAATTGCGATCGCTGTCAGGCGCTTTAATTGCCGGAATTTCTTGAGGTAATGTGGCAGGTTTGCGCCAACCATGTGCACACCAGCCGCGATAAAAAGGCGTGTAAACCTTGTAAGGAGTTCCGTCGCTCGGTTTAAGAACTCGTCCTGGAGCTACGGCATACGGACTGCCAGTGCGTACGAGGCGAATACCGGCGCTCTCAACCCGTAGATCTCGAGCTGCGCCATAAGGTTCATATTCCGCAGATATGTGTACAGAATCTGCGTTATATCGCTTCTGCAATTGCTGCAGTACTTCCACTTGATCGCCCACCATTACATGAAGTGCGCCGGAAAGTGATGTATCGAGCGCGCGCAATGAATCTGCTAAGTAAGCCAAACGTTTACTGCCGCTTGCCGAAATTAAAGTTGGGTCGAGGATAAAGACCGGAACGATTTCTTCCCCACTCTTGATTGCCTCCAATAAGGCAGGGTTGTCCTGCAACCTTAAATCTCTGCGAAACCAGAGAATTGCATTACTCAATTATTCACAACCTTTGTGATGGCAGATGCAAATTTCTTACCATCTGAATTTCTAGCAACTGCAATCAAATCCAGGGTTGACTTTTTCTTAAAGTCAGTGGGATGGAGATAGACCCGATAAAGCCCCCCGGTTGTTATATCGGTACTAAAGGTAGTGCGATCTGAAGTTCCAAGCACCCGCCACTTTCCGCCTTTTTCTCGCGCTAAGAAGGTGACTTCGTTATACCCGGGCGCATTTACCTTTGCCGAAACTTGCTTCCATATTCCGGAGTCATTGGTGGTAGAAACTTTTGGTGCACTTATCGAAGTAGTCGAACTTGCTGACAACTTTGAATCAGATTTGAGCAAGCAATACGAGGTTGCCGGTATCGCAACTTTTAGCCCAGGAGCCGCAGTGCAACTACCAGCAAGGGCGCTCCAGGTAGAGCCCTTCATCATTGGCGCGATGGCGATGTTTTGATCAGTGTCTGCAGCATTTAGCACTACTACATACTCTTGCTGATTGGCGTAGCGAGCTGCGGCAAATACTCGACCTTTCGCAAAGAGGGTTTGTTGAGTTCCATTTCGCAACGCCGGATTAGCCGCGACGATTGTGGAAAGTCTTGAAATCTCAGCCATGATTGGGTTGGCGACGTCAAAGGAGCTCTTGGCACCAATGGGATCTTCACCGATGCGCGATTCGAGCGCCCAATCTTCAACTTTGGTTGGGAAGAGATCTTGGCGGGCATATTTATCGCCTCCGCCACCTGCTAATCCATGCTCGTCGCCGTAATAGACAACCGGGCCGCCACGTAATAAGAAGAG
>CAZMBG010000052.1:0-7400 GCA_964564615.1 uncultured Candidatus Planktophila sp. | reverse complement strand
TGGTGAGCGCCCCCATATGGCGTTGCGCGTTGATGGCCTGAAAGATCTTAAAGTTCTTGATGCTGGAGATTTGATGATGCCATCCGATGACTTATCCAAATGTCTCGACATACTTAAAGCAGCTACAGAAAAAATTTCTCGTGCCGGTGCGATCGCACTGGTTTTGGGTGGCGACCATTCAGTCACTTCAGCAGACGTTGCTGGAATTGCTAGCCATCGAGGTCAAGGCAAAGTCTCAATGATTCACTTTGATGCCCATGCCGATACCGGTGATTTACAGAATGGCTCACTTGTCGGGCACGGAACTCCGATGCGACGCCTTATTGAATCAGGCGCAGTACGAGGCGATCGATTCTTGCAAGTTGGCTTGCGTGGCTATTGGCCTGAAGATGCAACGCTCAAATGGATGCGCGATCAGAAGATGCGTTCATATGAAATGACTGAAATTCACAATCGCGGACTGAAAGCAGTTCTCGATGAATCTTTCGCAACGCTTACAGATAATTGTGATGGCGTATTTCTATCGGTAGATATCGATGTTGTAGATCCAGGTATGGCTCCTGGAACTGGTACACCTGAACCTGGTGGATTAACCTCGCGCGAATTACTTGAAGCAGTGCGTCGAATCTGCATCGAATTACCGGTCGTCGGTATCGATGTTGTTGAAGTGGCGCCAGCATTTGATAATTCTGAAGTCACGGCAATGCTGGCAAATCGCGTGGTGCTAGAAGCGCTCAGTGGTATTGCCTTTAGACGCACCGATAATTCTTATAATCCAGCCCGAAATGTTTTGGACCGTTAATTTATAACGTCGCCAAGATTGCTTCGATATCACTCTCGTTGGTCCAAGGATTAACGATTGCGAATCGAAGAATTGGTTGGCCTTGGTGAGTCGAAGGCGTTACAAAACCAATTTGGTCTGCCAATAATTTATCGCTCCACGCTTTGTAATCAGCGAGAGTCCAGCCCTTGCGGGTAAAGGCGACAATAGAGAGTGTTGGCTCAAGAAGTAGCTCTAAATTCTCGTGCTCTTTAATTAAATTGGCAGCATGCCGGGCGATATCCATGGTCTTGGCGATGGCATCGCTATATGCCTTAGTACCGTGCGCTGCTAGCGAGAACCAGAGCGGCAGGCCGCGGGTACGTCGAGTAAGTTGAATTGCATAATCGGATGGGTTCCACTCGGTGGAATCGGTAAGCGCATCGAGGTAGCCTGCATGTTGAGTATGTGCTTTTCTGCCATCTTCGGGATCTCTATAAATAAGTGCGCAGGCATCGAATGGTGCAAAGAGCCATTTATGTGGATCAACGATGAGTGAGTCAGCTTTTTCAACCCCCGTAAAGAGCTTTTGAGTCTCCTCATTTGCTAGTGCTGCTAGACCGTACGCACCATCGACGTGAAACCAAATTCCGGTGCGATTGGCGAAGTCGCCGACGGATGGTAAATCATCAATAATTCCAAGATTGGTTGTGCCAGCAGTAGCGACGATGGCGCAGATGTCATTACCTGGATTTTCAGACTTGTATTGGGAAATTGCGCTAGAAACATCTTCACCTCGCATGATTCCGTCAGCGCCCACATCAACTTTAATTAAGTCGCAATCCATTACCTCGGTAGCAGATTGAATTGAGGAATGTGCCTCAGCTGAACAAGCAACAGCCCAACGGACGATATTCGGGTTTCGATCACGCGCTTTCTTGCGAGCAGCAACCAGTGCAGATAAATTGCCAATTGTCCCGCCTTGCACAAAGACTCCACCTGCGCTGGCGGGCAACCCTGCAAGATCTGCAATCCAACGTAGCGTTTGATTTTCTGCAAATACCGCACCAGCACCTTCTAACCATGATCCGCCATATAGCGCAGATGCACCAACCACGAGATCAAAGAGGTTGGCTAACTCAGTAGGAGCAGAGGGAATGAAAGCGAGATATCGAGGATGGTCGGTTGAGATACAGGCGGTTGCGAGAGTCTCGATAAATAAAGAAAGAGCTTTACTTCCACCGAGCCCTTCATTGGTAATGGTGTTTCCAACCAATGAAAAAAGTTCTTCCTCGGTCATTGGGCCATCTAGCGGCGGATTCTCTTTGAGTCGATGGAGGCTATATTGCAAGATTTCATGGGCTAGCTTCTCGATTTCAGGTGTGAACTCGTGCATTTGGCAATTCTAGGCTCTAGATAGATTGCGCAACCACCACTACAGTAATGCGCGTGAGCAAATCAATTGATTCTGAATTCTTAGCCCTGCCCCTTGAAAAGGTCTCTGAGGCTGCTATCGCTGCCGGTAAAGCTCTAGGAGCTTCGCACGTTGATGTCCGCATTGAACGTACCCGTAACGGTCTCATGGCGCTACGAGATGCCAAACTCGATACCAAAGCTGACGAAATTAATTTCGGCATCGGCGTGAGAGTCATTGTGAATGGCGCGTGGGGCTTTGCCTCATCACCCGATGTCTCAGTGGAATCAGCACAGGGACTAGCCGCCACAGCAGTGGCCATGGCCAAGACCGCTAAACCGCTTGCCACAGAAGAGGTAACGCTGACCCCAGAACCAATCTATGCCAAGCAGCAGTGGGTGAGCTCCTACGAGATTGATCCATTTACAGTCAGTGATGAAGAGAAGATTGCCCGTCTAGCAGAGCTCTCTGGTGCGTTATTGAAGGCACCTGGCATCAATCACTCCAGCGCTCGCTCCATGTTTGTAAAAGAACAGAAGCATTACGCTGATTCGCACGGAACATCGACTACACAGCAACGAGTTCGGATGCAGACTCACATTGAGGCGATTTCAATCGGTGATCATGGATTTGAATCAATGCGCACCTTGGCACAACCTGCCGGTTTTGGTTGGGAGTGGATGGGAAATTCGATCTGGAACTGGGATGCCGAAATAGCTCAGCTACCTGAACTACTTGCTGAAAAAGTAAAAGCGCCATCTGTTGAAGCCGGTCGTTACGACTTGCTTATCCATCCTTCTAATCTCTGGCTCACAATTCACGAATCCATCGGACATGCAACTGAGCTCGATCGCGCAATCGGATATGAAGCTAATTACGCAGGTACTTCATTTGCTACACCTGATAAGTTGGGAAATCTGCAGTACGGGTCACAACTGATGAATGTAACCGGTGATCGCAATACCGAACACGGATTGAGTACAGTCGGATGGGATGATGAAGGTGTTGCTGCCCAACGCTGGGACATCATTAAAGATGGCAAGTTAGTGGGCTATCAACTCGACCGTCGCATTGCTTCTCGAGTCGGCCGCGATCGCAGTAATGGCTGCGCCTTTGCCGATTCGCCGGCACATATTCCAATTCAGCGAATGCCAAATGTTTCATTGCAACCAAATCCAACCGGTCCGGCCCTTGATGAACTCATCGCATCGGTCGACGATGGAATTTATATCTTGGGCGATAAATCCTGGTCTATTGATATGCAACGTTATAACTTCCAATTTACCGGACAACAATTCCACCGCATTAAGAACGGAAAGATTGTTGGCCAACTAAAAGATGTCGCATATCAGGCCACCACAACCGATTTCTGGAATTCTATGAAGCGCGTCGGTGGTCCATCTACTTATGTGCTTGGCGGTGCATTCAACTGCGGAAAGGCACAACCAGGACAGATCGCAGCGGTTAGCCATGGCTGTCCTGCTGCAGTCTTCGATAAAGTCAATGTTCTTAACACAGTAGCGGAGGCCGGCAAATGATGCGCGCACAAGATTTGATTGAAAAGATTGTCGCTAAGGCGCAATGCGATGATTGCGTTGTTATCGTGAATGATAAGACTCAAGCTAATCTCCGTTGGGCAAATAGCACCCTCACAACCAATGGTGTTATTGCTGAGCGAAGCGTCACTGTCATTGCCTTTATCTCAACTGGTGCAACCATGGCGGCCGGTTCTGCTACTCGCACCAACGTTGGTGAAGGTGATATCGATTCGATTCTGAGCGATGCAATTGCTGCTGCTAAGGCCGCAGGACCTGCCGACGATTACGCACCATTAGCGCGCGATCTCTCGATGGGGGATTGGGAAGCACAGCACAATCCAACAGGTCCAGAGGTCTTCGCACAGTTTGCACCTGAACTTGGCGATATGTTGTCTCGCTCAACGCGCGACTCCATTGAACTCTTCGGTTATGCCGAACATGAACACCAGACCACTTGGGTAGGTTCTAAAGGCGGGTTGCGTCTTCGCCACGATGCGCCGATCGGCCGAGTTGAGATGACCGGAAAATCTCATCAGCGCTCCCGCAGTACCTGGGATGGAGTTGAGACCCACGACTTCTCAAACGTCTCCGTTGCTGCAATAGATTGCAATATTCGCCAACGTTTGGAATGGCAGGCGAAGAAGATAGATACTCCAGCTGGAAAATATGACACGATTCTTCCTTCCGGATCAGTTGCCGATTTTTGGACTTACTTTCTCTGGACCGCAACTGCGCGCGATGCGCATGAAGGCCAATCTGTCTTCTCTAAAAAGGGCGGCGGTACCCGAGTAGGAGAGCGCCTCTCTGATTCAAAGGTCAATATGTATTGCGATAGCGCTAGCACGCTACTTCCAGGTGCGCCTTTTGCAGTTCACGCCAACTCCAGCGACTTCGGTTCGGTATTTGATACTGGACAGAAGCTCGGCCGGGTCGATTGGCTCAAAGATGGCGTCTTGCAATCGCTCATTCAAACGCGTGCAACTGCAGCGATGACCAATCTTCCTTACACGCCAGCTGGCGATAACATCTTTATGGATGTCGCAGGTGGAAGCGGAACCCTAGAGGACCTCATTAAAAAGGTAGATCACGGTTTATTGCTGACAACATTTTGGTATATCAGAATGGTAGATCCCAACTCATTGCTCTTAACTGGCCTCACGCGAGATGGCGTGTACTACGTTAAAAATGGTGAAGTTCAAGGGGCAACCAATAACTTCCGCTTCAATGATTCACCGGTAAGCGCATTGGCGCGAATTGCGCACGCCAGCGCAAGCGAGTGGACTCAACCTCGTGAATGGGCGGGAGATATATTCCAGATGCACGTGCCAGCCCTTGTTATCAAGGACTTCAATATGTCTACGGTAAGTCCAGGAAATTAACGGTTAAATCTTTACGATTAACAATCATGATGGTGTGGTTGGGTAGCAATACCCAACCATCTTGATTCCAGCCGCTTGATCCAATTGCAATCGAATCTTCCGTTAACTTATAGCGGATTTCGTAGTAATCCTCACCCACAATGGCTGGACGATTATTCACATCGTGTTCATTAATCATTACTAAATAATCAGGGGAGAGCAACATCGCATTGAGGCTGGCATAAGTTGCAACGCTTCTGATATCAGCGATGCTCTTAATGGTTCCGCCCTCAAGCCCAAGCTGATCAATATTCTGCATCAACAACATGAAGTAACGATGTGAGTCACTAGCGCTCTTTATCTCAGCTGCATATTGTGCCTTGAGGATAGTGTCGAGCGCATCGTATGGTTTAAGCGATCCATTATGTATAAAGGAGTACTTTCCAAAAGCGAATGGATGATTGTTGGCGATATCTACCGGAATTCCAGGAGATGCCCAACGGAGATGGAAGAGCGCAGCAGTTGAGCTGGTGGCTTGGATTGCTGCCGCTAATTGCTCAGAATCTCTAGCCGAGGTGGTATCACGCACGAGATCGCCCTGGCTATCTGAAATTCCCCAACCATCACAATGGATAGTGGAGAGCTGAACATACTCATCAAAATGTGGACCAATGACCTGCGGAAAAGTTGTAGCTTCACGAGATGCGTAGGCAAGCAAGCGGCACATTTAATGTGAACTTACTTTGCAGCTAGGCGGGCTTCGCGGCGCAGTCGTTGTTCTTCTGGATCCGGAACTGGAACGGCTGCGATAAGGCGGCGGGTGTATGCATTCTGTGGGTTCTTCAAAATTGCATCACGAGCTCCGGCCTCGACGAGTTCGCCGTTCTGCATCACAGCGATGCGGTGCGACAAGATGTCGACAACCGCAAGGTCGTGGCTGATGAAGAGACAAGCAAACTTCAACTTCTCCTGCAATTCCTGTAAGAGATCGAGGAAGCGAGCCTGTACTGATACATCGAGGGCAGATGTTGGTTCGTCGGCGATTAAGAGTTCAGGTGTAAGAGCAAGTGCACGAGCGATTCCGATACGTTGGCGCTGACCACCTGAAAGCTCGTGCGGGAAGCGGTTTCGGTAGCTACGAGGAAGTTCAACTTGCTCAAGTAGCTCTTCAACCTTGTGATTGAGCGCTTCGCCCTTTGCAAGTCCAGCCAAGAAGATTGGTTCTCCAATAGATTCACCGATTGGAAGGCGTGGATTGAGCGATGAAGCCGGATCCTGGAAGACGATTCCAGTGTGGCGACGAATTGAAGCCAAATCTTTCTGTGAAGCGTGTGAGATATCGCGGCCAACGATTTCAATCTTTCCAGATTTAATAGGCAATAAACCAATAGCGGCGCGCCCCACTGTGGTCTTTCCTGAACCAGACTCTCCTACGAGTCCAACAATTTCACCAGGATAGATTTCGAGGTTGAAATTCTTAACCGCGGTAAAGGCTGGGATGCGGCCACGCTTTGGATATTCAATGGTGACATCTTCAAGCTTTAACACCGGAGCAGTATTTGGTGCAATCTCGAGTTGGCGCACCTGAACTGAACCTAGCTTTGGAACCGAAGCCAGCAGGCTCTTTGTATAAGGGTGCTGAGGTGCACTGAAGATTTGCTTAGCATCACCCTTCTCAACAGTGATGCCATCCTTCATAACCAAGATCTCATCGGCCATATCAGCAACGACGCCCATATCGTGAGTGATGAGCAAGATTGCAGATGACAACTTATCTTTTAGGTTGCGCATAAGATCAAGAATTTCAGCTTGAACAGTCACATCGAGCGCAGTTGTTGGCTCATCTGCAATCAGCAGGCCAGGATCGCAGGCAAGAGCTTGGGCAATCATGGCGCGTTGGCGCTGACCACCTGAAAGTTGGTGTGGGTACTTATCGATTGACTTCTCTGGATTTGGAATATCAACCATAGTAATTAACTCAATGGCGCGAGCGCGTGCTTCGTGAGGACCCATATCGAAGTGGGTGCGGAGAGTTTCGATGATTTGGAAGCCAATTGTGTAGACCGGATTGAGCGCAGTCATTGGCTCCTGGAAGATATATGCAACATCTTTTCCACGCGCCTTACGAAGTGTACTGCCAGATGCATTGAGCATTTCAACTTCATTGACCTTAACGCTACCGCTCATACGGGCATTGGAGGCGAGAATGCTCATCAATCCAAGCGCGGTAGTTGATTTACCTGAACCTGACTCTCCAACAATCGCTAGCACGCGCCCTGCCTTGAGTTCGCAATTCATATCGATAACAGCTGGATACCAGGTGCCATCTA
>CAZMBG010000051.1:0-7445 GCA_964564615.1 uncultured Candidatus Planktophila sp. | reverse complement strand
ATCCCGGTTCTAAGTTAGCCAAGGCGCAAGAACTTGGAGTGAAGATAATAAATGAGAAAGATTTTCTGGAGTTGCTCGAAGGTTAGCCAGCAGCAGCGACTCGCAGAGTTGCGCTATATCCGGATTCATTAGTCTTCCAAGAATCTGACTTTATAACTAGATTAAGAGTTCCAGATTTAAGATCTTCATGTGGCCTGAGACCTAATTTGTATTTGATTTTTTTATTTGCCCTCAAAATTGGAAGTCTTACGTGGCGCCGGTAGTTTCCAAATAACGAACCCGAATCAACCAATTGCAAATCTGTGGATGTCGAGGCTTCTACTATTAAGTTCTCGAGATTCGCTTCTCCTAAATTTGTAATTGTGACGTGAAGCGCGGACTCTCGTGCGGAGAAGGGATTTATTGGATTAAGGTTTCGACGCAGTACTTCAATTAAAACTTCAGTTCGAATTCCTTGAATTTCAGTAACGTCATGAAAATGTGTACTTTGTAGCGCGATACCAGCCTTCTTGCGCATCAATGAACTCCATAGGCGGTATTGATGTCATCGGGCAGAGTTTCTAGAACAAATTTATACTCTTTAAGATTTTCAATAATCGCGCCGGCTCCCATCGCGACAGCCTGCATTGGATCTGGAACGTGTTCGCAGGTGAGACCAGTCTGTTCATAAAGTAAATCCGCCAACCCGGAAAGTAGCGATCCGCCTCCAGTCAGATGGACACCATCCGAGAGCGAATCGGCAGCTAGATCAGGGGGCACTGAATCAAGTAAGCGTCGGAGCTCACCGACAATCAAGCTAACAGGCTCCTTGATTGAGCTCAATACCTGATCGGAGGTTAATTGAACATGTACTGGCAAGCCGCTCTTCATATCAACGCCTGACATTGTTCCTTTTTTCTTCTCAGACTTAAATGCACTGCCATACTCTCGAAGAAACTCTTCGGCAGTTCTATCGCCAACTTTGATTCGCAATTCGTTGGTGACGTAATTGGCAAACGCCTGCACCAGGGCATCTGCGCCAATTCTTAATGATCTAGATTCGACAACACGCCCCAGCGAAAGCATTGCAATATCCGTAGTGCCAGCACCAACATCGATGATGAGGCAGCCACGAGGTTGACCAAAATCGAGGCCAGCTCCAATCGCTGCTGCAACTGGCTCTTGCACCGCATATATCTTTGAAAGCGAACTCTGGTCGAGTGCATCTTGCAACGTTTTAAACTCTGCTCCCGAGATTCGAGAAGGAACTCCGATGACGGCTTTAATAGGATTGAGTCGATTGCGGCGAACGACACCGCTGATGACAGTTTGAAGATAAGTGCGCGCTGCTGCAAAATCGGAAATCACGCCGGTGCTCATGGGGCGTACAACTCGAATACTTGGGGGAGTACGTCCAATCATTTCTGCAGCGCTATTGCCATAAGCAATTACTCCATTTGTTTTTTCATCAAAGGCGATAGCGGTTGCTTGGTTATAGACAATTCCTTTTCCCTTGACATAGACCAAGGTATTTGCCGTTCCAAGATCGATTGCAAAATCCGCCATAAAATTTCTCCACTGAAGTAACTAGATGCAAAGCCTCTAATGCGATGTGAGTTTGGTCTATCGCTAGAGAGTCCCCTTAATAGGTGTAACGATTTTGTCCCCCAGAAAGGTGACTTAGCCCGGGAGCTGGATGTTAAATCTCAGTTTTGGCATGGCTATATTCTGCGCATTGTGAAGACCTGGATCGTGAAAAAAAGCGCGCTCACTCGGTCTCAGATTATTGGTAGGCACTTCCGCGACATCAAGAACACTTTCTGGCACAAACTTGGAAGAGTGCTGCGGAGAGATTTCATCAACGACCTAACGCTGCGCAAACGCATGTCCGCACAGATGGCAATCGTGGTTTTTGCTGGAACTTTAGTTGGCGTTTTTCTTCAAGCGCCATCTTCGCAAGCCGTTGTGGTGAGCGATTGCTCCCAAATCGGCCAATTACGCAATGGTGGTTTTGAATCGCCGGTACCAGGCACGACCGTCATTTCGGCATCAGGTACAACCTACCCAACAACATCTACAACGGCCGCACAACAGAACTCAACCAATACCGTGACAGATGCAGTCTATGGACCGCTTGATGGAACCAACTGGCAAGATCTTGATGCCAGTGCCGATGGTTCAAGTTATCGAACTTATGCACTCTCGGGTTCGGCAAATGATGCGCGTATGTATTGGTACACCACCGATGCATCTGAGCAAATTGAGCGAGCGCAATGGGCAACTGCTCAGGCAGGAAACCGTTTTGCAGAGTTAAATGCAGAGGCTCGCGCCGCAATCTACCAAGATATTCCTACCGTGCCTGGCGTCACGATTCGTTGGTCGCTCGCACACCGTGGACGCAGCGGTAGCGAAACTATGCATATTAATATTGGCAAACCGACTAACTCGGTAGCGCAAGTGCGGGCTTCTAGTTCTCGGTACAACTTAAATTCAGTGAATGCTGGTACTGCTCTCCAATCTCCATCTGACACTCGTACTGCAGCAGCTCGTGCCGGATTATCCCTGGCAAGCGCTTTTCCGGCAGGTAGTTCTACCTCCACCACTGAAATTACTGATGGCACTTCTGGATGGCGTTTTTGGTATGGCGTTTATGAAGAGACTTCCACCACCACTTCGAATACTAGATTTATGTTTGAAGCGGTAACGCCCGAGACAGGCAGCCTTGGAAATATGCTCGATTCAATCTCTTTTTCACCAGTTGCAGCGTGTCCGATCACCCGTACCTTTAATTCTCCTACCGCAGTGCAGACAGTCGACGTATTTGATACCTCCACCGGTTCCTTTGCGATAGTTCCCAATGAAAGCGGACACACTGAATCTGTCACATCTCTTGTTAAAGTTGATGGACCAGGTACGGTTTCGCTCAACAGCGGCGGTCGCACCTTGCAATTTACGCCAAATGGCACAGGTGTGACTCACTACAACTACACCATTACCTATTCAGCAAATGGAATTGCTTCCACCTCTGATGGCACCATGACATTTATCGCCCGCGATGTCTTTGGGGCGCCGAGTTGTTCGGTCGGAAGTTTTGATACCTCTACCACGACTACAAATGGCCAAACAAATGTGATTTTGAGGTTTATTACGCCTACTCAGGCGAATACCGACAGCGATAATGATCATCAAAGTGGAGTGTGTACCTGGACGGTGCCTGATGGTGTTAATGCTGTTGACTATTTAGTTGTTGGTGGCGGTGGCGGCGGTTCATCAGGTGGTGGTGGCGGCGGCGGAGTAGTCACTTCGTGGGCAACTGCCTTCGGTACAAATACATCATCCCAACGCACCGCAGCTCGAAATCCATTAGCTGTTACTCCAGGTGAATCAATCAATGTTCATGTTGGTGGCGGTGGTAAACCGGGTTGGGGTGGAAATATTCGCTGCACCTTTACAAACTCAACTGCAAATACCTGCACCACTCCAACCCGCGTTCCGACGCAAGGCGCAAATTCATCCTTTGGAAGCGTGACTGCAACCGGCGGTGGTTTTGGTGGTGGTTCAGGTCAATCAGCCGGTGGCGATGGTGGATCAGGTGGCGGTTCTCGCTTCGATGCTTCTGCATCTTCTGGTGCTGCATCAGCATCAACTGTTATTGGCGCGAGTAGTTTTGGAAATATTGGTGGTGGTTCCACGGCATCAGGTGGATATCGTGCAGGTGGTGGTGGCGGTGGAGCCGGAACTGCCGCTGTAGTTTCAGCGCCGCCAAGTGGTGGTGATGGCGGCCAAGGCGGATTGGTTCGAGATATCAATTCAACTGGTGGAAGCAACGGAAACGGAAATGTCTATTCGGGAAGCACTAAGGGCGGCGGCGGGCATGGAGGCCGCGGAGTAATGTCTAATATCGCTTCATTTGCCGGAACCTATTCGGAATACGGTTGCGGGGGTGGTGGAGGAATTAACGACAACAGCAATAACGTGATTTCTGGTGCAGGTGGATCTCCTGGTTGCGCATCTGCTGGAACTGGCAGCAACTTTGCAACCTTCCTAACAACTCGTGCCAATTCAATGCCAGCAATTGGTAATTCATGTACTGGCCTTAATTTAGGTTCAGATTGTGTCAGTGGCAGAATCACATCTACTCAATTTAATGGCACTGCCGTTCCAACTGAAGGTTTTGGCGGTGGTGGAGCTGGCACAGATCCGGAAGGAGACATTGCAGGAAGTGGTGGCTCCGGCGTTGTTGTTATTCGCTACATCGTCTCCAGTATCTTCTGTCCAAATTCATCAAATAATACGCAGGTAGCTGGTCCGATCGCCTGTCCATATCCCATAACTATTACAGCTGGAGCTGCCGTCTCGACAAATTACAACCTGTCATACGGAGACTCCACAAATGGTTATGTCTCATTCCCGGGCGCTAGCACTGACACAGTCACAGTTTCAACCACAATTGGAAATGGCACTGACACAGTTACAGTAACAATTACAAATGGCAGGATGGCTTCATTTGCAGTGTCCAATGCAAGCACTTTGCTTGCTGGAGCGACCTATCCCATGCGGTACACGATATTTTCTGGAGCAAGTTCTTCGACGGATTATGTGTTGTTGAGAATTACCGACCCATCGCAAGCTACCCCTGTGATTATTCCGGTCGATCCGCGCGCAACATTTGTAGATTTGTCGGAAGTGAAAATTGGTGGCAGCCAAATGACACAGGTGTGCTTTACCCCGATAGCTGATAACACCACAACTGGATATGGCAACCTACCTTCAGTTGATCGAACTCAAGATTACGCTGGCGAAACTCGCACAGTCTGGGCTTCTTCGGGTGCGCTTCGATTGCAAGGAACATCTTCCAATTTGCAACAGGCGACTAAATATATTCGGATTACAAAGAACGCTAGCGATGCTCGACTCTTGCCTGGCACCACATCTCGAAAAATTAGAGTAGATGTTTCTAATGGAACTGTGGGAGGAAATGGTTCGTGCAACTTCGGAAATTCAAGCATTATTGAACTCAAACCAATATTATTAGATCAAACAATTCTCAACGGAACTGTAACGGTTGTTAAAGTTCCTTAATTAATCAACTAAATTGAGATCTCGAAGAATTTTATATAACTCGGTCTTGGTGCTGACCGGAACCCCAGCTGCACGGAATTTCTCTTTAGCTCGGTCGATATATTGCTTAACTGTGCTAGGTGCAACTTCCATGCGGCGCGCAACAACTTCAAGTTTGAGACCAGATGAGTAGAGAATAATCGCCTTCATCTCCTGAGCACTGAGGCGATCGGCAATTGATTTCGATTGCGATAAAGCTGTGCCTAAGACCGGCGAAATCCATTCATTTCCACTCAGGACGCTGACCATTGCTTTGCCAATGTCGTCGACCGATGAATCCTTGCTCACGAATCCAAGTGCACCCATCGAGAAAGCGCTCTTTACTGATTCAAAATTATTCAGTGCGCTAATAACTAAGACTGGAACGTTGCGAGTGGTGAAGAGCGCCACTACCTCGCTGGGTTGGCGACCGTCCCCGAGATGGAGATCTACCACCGCGATATCGGGTAACTTCTGGTCGAGCGCAGATTTTGCATCGAAGAATGAGCCGCCCTCGTAAAGGATATTGATCTTTGGAAAGCGCGACAGAAGGAAGTTTTTAAGGCCCTCTCGATAGAGCGGGTGATCTTCCATCAGGAAGACATCAAACTTTTCATCAGCGCGAGCCATAGCTGCAAGGGTAGAGATTTCCTTGACCGCCATAAATTGCATATCTGTCACTTTATTGGGGGTCATTGAGAGCGCTGCATAGGCTCACCGAAGAGGTTATTGACCCCTAATATGCCTACGCTCGGTAGAGCCAAAAGCGAGCCTAATTTCCTTACCCTTACGTACGTTTTCCACAGCTAACTAGGAGTTTTTCCATGCCTCGTGTGTCATCACCTCTTGATCGACGCGTTAAATCGCGTTTCGGCGGTGTTCGCATACGTATGCGCAGGCGAGTCATTATCGGTTTAGCTTTTTTACTGGGTGGTCCCGTTGTCTCGGCTTCACTTGCGGCAACTCTGACCATTAACGGAACCGGAAATACTGCAATTGAATTCGGTCAAGGTTCACAGCTTGCAATTGGTTGTGACACATCAATCAATACTGCAGTTCAAGAGACGTGGGATACAAATACCTCAAGATTTAAAATTTCCGCAATTGTGCTCACTAATTTAGATAACCGTCAAACCGACACAACCACAACATCAAATAACCAAGGTTGTGGAAATAAAGCGATCAAAATTAGTTTGATTGATACGGCTTCGAGTGTGATGACAATAGGAACGACGGCGAACGCTCCAGCTGTGCTCATTGTTCCAACAATTGCAATTGACTCAACCACGGTATTGGCTGGTGCATTCTCTGGAACTGTTAACTCTGGTACCGGCGCATACACCGGTACCAACGCCCCAGTAGGTACTGGGAGTCCCACTTGGCCAACTAGCACAATCTGGTCTACTGGAACAACAGATTTGTTGGGCGGGAAAGCCACTATAAGCGCTGCAGTCAGCCAAAGCAGCATATTGACTTACTACTTACCGACCTCAGTCAGCATAGATCCAGCAACTGTGTTGCGAGTAGCTCTGGAAACACAGTAAAGAAGTATCCCCATCAAAGCCCACAAGGAGAAAAAATGAAGATGAAGATGCTCAACCTCAACGGTAAGGAGAATCGCGGTTCACGTCGCGTAAAGGCGTGGCAGGTGATTCTCGGAATTGTTGCACTAGTGATGGTGCCATCACTTGGCAATACATTTGCAGGTTCAATCACAGTCAACACCAATGGTAAAGTTGAATTTGGCCAGGGAATTACGGCTGCAGCAGCCTGCGATTCGGATGGTGTCACTATTACTCCATCAGCAAAATACGACACCCCAACAGCAGCTTTCTATCTTGAGTCTGTGACAGTGACGAATATTGACTTCTCAAATAGTTCGACAAAATGTCTCGGAAAGACTTTTAAATTGAGCGTTATCGATTCAACTGGCGCCACTGTCAACTGGGCGGGATCGAGTTACTTCGGTGCCACCATCGATAGCACAACAGCTAATAATGCTCCAACAAATAAAACTCCTTCTTCGAATTTCACTATCAATTCTGGGGGTGGAACATCAACAACCGGAACCTTGTACTTCCAATACACAGGAGCAATTGCATCTGGAATGGCTGCAAACCTAGTCGATAAAATCATCATCCAGACTCAGTGATACACAATTAAGTTCGCGTAAATAGCATGTCAAAGAGAGAGATATCCCTTGGGCTAGGGATACCTCTCTCTTTGAATTTACGGGAGTCTCCATCTGATTCGATGGCGCTCATCACCATCAGTGATGGGGAGAGCGAGAAGAGCGTTTTGGTGAGTCATCGTGGAGTGCGCCACATTGATGCCGATCGATACTTAGAGGCGCCGAAAGAGCGATT
>CAZMBG010000050.1:0-7450 GCA_964564615.1 uncultured Candidatus Planktophila sp. | reverse complement strand
ACGAGCGATCGGCTCATTTCACTGCGCGCTTGCGTCCAACAATCTGACCCAAGACCACGACAACCAAGGCGATAATAAACATCGCTGAACCGATGACGTTCGCTTGCGCCGGAATGCCGCGAGTTGCTGAGACGTAAACAAACTTAGGGAATGTTGTCATGGTGCCCGAGTTAAAGTTGGTGATAATAAAATCATCGAAGGAGAGGCTAAATGCCAACAAAGCTGCTCCAGCAATACCTGGCGCAACAAGAGGCAGGGTTACCCGACGGAAAGTTTCAAATTCATTTGCATAGAGATCCATCGCAGCTTGCTCAAGCCGAGGATCAAGGCTTGCGATTCGAGCTTTGACAGTGACCACCACGAAAGAGATGCAGAACATCACGTGGGCAATCACAGTTGGCCAAAATCCTGGATTGATGTGGAAGGTAAGAAAGAGCGATAGCAGAGATGCACCAAGCACAATTTCTGGAGTTGCCATTGGTAAGAAAATAAGGAGGTTGGTTGTCGAACGACCTCTAAATTTATGGCGACCCAACGCAAAGGCAATCATGGTTCCAAGAATTGTGGCAAATGTTGTTGCGAGGAAACCGATTTGAATTGAATTACCTAAGGCAGTACATACCTCTGGAGCGCCGCACGGATTAAGCCAATTGTCGAGGGTAAAACCTTTCCAGATCAGATTTGACTTGCCGCCATCATTAAATGAGAAAGCAACAGTGTAAGCAATTGGAATTAATAGATAGGTGAAGGCAATTGCCGCATAAATACGGATGAGATTGCGCTGGAACCAACGGGATACTTTTCTCATACAAGTTCATCCGTTCCGGCTCTACGGATATAGACAGTAACTAAAATCAGAATTGCACCCATTAATGTAAATGAAAGTGCTGCCGCAGTTGGGTAATCAACAATCTTGAAGTAGCGAGAATCAATGACATTTCCAATCATCTTGGTCTCAGGGCTTCCCAAAATTGCGGCATTGACATAGTCACCAGCTGCAGGGATAAAGGTCAATAGAGTTCCGGCAACTACACCAGGAAGTGAAAGTGGAAATGTCACTTTCCGAAATGTTGTAAAGCCATTTGCATAGAGATCGCCAGAAGCTTCGAGAGTGCGGGGATCAATGCGGTCAATCGATGCATAGAGCGGTAGGGTCATAAATGGCAAGAAGTTATAGGTCATACCTGCAACTACCGCTACCGCTGACGATGTGAGAGTTGTGCTGGGAGAAATAATATGTAAATCTCGAAGTACGGGAACGACAAAACCTTGTTCACCGAGAATCTGCTTCCAGGCGATAGTACGGAGCAAAAACGATGTGAAAAATGGGGCAACAACAAGAACCAGCAGGAAATTCTTCATCTTGCCAGCTTTGAAAGCGATGGCATATGCCAACGGATAGGCAATCGCTAGTGCAAGTAAGGTGGCCAAAGTTGCGTACAGGAAGGAGCGACCGAATTGCTCCTTATTCTCCACAAAGGCATCGATGTAATTTTGAAACCTAAATGTTTGCTCATAGAAACCGGTATCTCCCCCAGCGAGAGGCGTTTGGGTTGAGGTCTGAGCGAGATTGGCAATCGGCAAGATAAAGAAGGTGAAGAGAAAAGCCATACCTGGAAGGAGCAATAGGTATGGGGTCTTATTGCGACCTAACACGCTCATTCTTCGTCGAGATCTTCTTCTGGTTCAACTTCAAGACCGGCTTCGATATCTTCATCGCCGCGAAGAGCAAAGGTGAAGTTGGATTCCCAAGAGATGTTGACATCTTCGCCCACGCTAAATGGCGCAACTCCATCATCATTTTGCTCGAAGACCATGAGCTCTTGCCCCCACGGCATCATGACTTGGTATTGAGTTGAAACACCGATGTAAGAAACATCTTCAACTTTTCCACCTGAGAGCACATTGCCACTGACTGGCGTACCAAGACGGGCAATACGGAACTTTTCTGGGCGAATGCCGGCATAAATTGAATTATCAACTGCGTGCGAGCGTGATTTTGGAAGGGCGATCTTCTGGCCAAAGAGATCTACAACCAAATTATCGCCATCGCTACCTGAAATTGTTCCTTTAATGAGGTTGGACTGGCCAAGGAAGTTAGCAACAAAAGCAGTATTTGGATTGTCATACAAATCAGCAGGCGATCCCATTTGTTCAATTTCGCCTTCATTCATAACTGCGATGGTATCTGCCATAGTCATGGCTTCTTCTTGATCGTGCGTAACGTGAACGAAGGTAAGACCCACCTCTTTTTGAATCCACTTTAGTTCAATTTGCATTTGGCGACGTAGCTTGAGGTCAAGCGCTCCAAGCGGTTCATCGAGCAGCAGAAGTGCTGGACGGTTGACGATGGCACGCGCGAGTGCAATACGTTGTTGCTGGCCACCAGAGAGTTGGGTTGGCTTGCGTTGGGCAAGGTGTGGCAACTCAACCAAATCGAGCGCCTTGTTGACTGCTTCATCGACATCTTTAATACCACGACGGCGAAGACCGAAGGCGATATTTTCAAAGATTGAAAGATGGGGAAAGAGCGCATAATTTTGAAAGACGGTATTAATTGGACGCTGATATGGCTTGGTAAAAGTAATATCAGTTTCACCCAGAGCAATTGAACCCTGAGTTGGCTCTTCCAGGCCAGCGATCATTCGCAAAGTTGTGGTCTTACCGCAACCCGATGGACCAAGGAGTGCAAAGAATGATCCAGCAGGAATTGTTAACGATAAATCATTAACAGCGGTGAAGTCACCATACTGCTTTGTTACATTTACTAAACGAAGATCGCCACGCGCTGAAGAGATATCGACCAACTTAGTTACCAGCTGCCTTTTGGAAAGCTTCTGTCCAAGTGGTTTCTTCTGTAGGTGTGAGTGCACGGAAGATATTCAGGCGAGAGAGAGTCGCCTGGCTTGGGAAGATGTATTCGCTCTTCGCAAGCGTTGGATCAATCTTCTCCATCTCTGCCTGTGCGCCCTGAACTGGGGTCACATAATTTACATATGCGGCAACTTCAGCTGCGACTACTGGATCGTAGTAGTAATTAATGAGAGTTTCCGCGTTCTTCTTACCCTCTGGAGTGGTAGTAGAAGGAATGAGGAAGTTATCGCCCGAAATAGTTCCGCCAGACTCTGGAATTGCGAAGTCAAACTTGCCGGCATTTTCATTAGATAGCTGGAACATATCGCCAGACCAAGCGATAACCGCTGTTGCATCGCCCGAAATGAGATCTTCCTTGTATTCATTACCCTTTACGCCACGAATCCAGCCATCTGAAATCTTCTTTGCGAGGAAATCAACTGCATTCATAAATTGATCTTCGGTGACCTTAGTGACATCGACACCTTGAGATAGCAAGATGACGCCGATGGTGTCGCGCATTTCAGAGAGCACAACAATCTTGCCCTTGTTCTGTGGTGTCCATAGGTCATCAACTGACTTCATACCCTTTGGGTTGACTGCTGTATTCCAACCAATTCCACCCATGATGCCCTGATAGGTAAGCGATTGTTCGCGGTTAGGGTCGAATGATGGATGTGCAAGTGATGGAAGAATGTTCTTCTTATTTGGAATATTAGCCGCATCAAACTTCTGTGTGTAGCCAAGACGGATAAAGCGCGCTGCCATCCAGTCAGTTGGTGTAATGAGGTCGTAACCAATATCTTCGCCAAGCTTTAACTGGCCTTGAATCTTTCCATAAAATTCATCGTTATCGTTGATGTCTTCAGAATAGATGGCTTCAATGCCGGTCTTCTTGGTAAATGCTTCGAGAGTTGGATAGCGCTTACCGGAATCATCAACATCTAAGTAGAGAGTCCAGTTAGCCCAACGCACTTTATCGGCAGATGCACCTGATCCACCGCCGCCACATGCAGCGAGCGCACTTGCACCAGCGATAGCGCCGGCACCTGCGAACAATCCGCGTCGTGAAATCATTGAATGAATAATTGATTGTGCTTCTGGTGAGATTGTTTTAGCCATAGTAGACGCGGGCTCCTTTTGCCGGTGTAAGGGACGGTTGTGCAGGGCTCATTATGGTTGGTGGTGGCCCGAAGGCCAAACCCATCTGAGTGATTTTTTCCGCGGTTTTATGCGCCCAAGTTGGTCATCACGTGCTTGATGCGGGTGTAATCCTCAAAGCCGTAGCCGGAGAGATCCTTGCCATATCCGCTGCGCTTGTAGCCTCCGTGTGGCATCTCGGCCACCAAAGGAATATGGGTGTTGATCCAGACGCAACCAAAGTCAAAGGCCTTCGCCATCCGCATCGCTCGGCCGTGGTCTTTGGTCCAGACCGATGAAGCTAAGCCATATTCGACGCCATTGGCTAGCGCCACCGCTTCCGCCTCATCTTTAAATTTCTGGATTGTGATGACTGGGCCGAAGATTTCAGATTGGATGAGCTCGTCGCTCTGCTTGAGGTCGGCAATAACAGTAGGAGCGATGAAGTAACCTGGGCGGTTTGCAGGAGCGCCACCAGCGACGATTCGAGCATGCGATGGTGTGCGCGAGATAAAGCCCGAGACGCGTTCAAATTGGTTGGCGTTATTTACTGGCCCAACCAAGACATCTTCATGTGGCATACCCATGGCAATCTGATGAGTTGCTTGATCAGCAAGTAACTTCACCATCTCGTCATAGACGCCTTCTTGCACTAAGACTCGAGTTGCGGCGGTGCAATCTTGGCCAGCGTTAAAGAAGCCTGCGATGGCAATTCCTTCTGCGGCTGCAGCCAGGTCTGCATCGTTAAAGACAACGACTGGTGCTTTGCCGCCAAGTTCGAGGTGGACTCGCTTTAATTGCTTCGCAGCAGATGAGGCGACCTCCATTCCCGCCCGGACTGATCCGGTAATTGAAACCATGGCAGGAGTCGTGTGGTCAACCAATAATGAACCAGTGGTGCGATCTCCGGTAACGACATTGATGACGCCATCCGGTAAGAATTCCGACATAACCTCTGCCATAAATACTGTTGAGGCAGGTGTTGTATCACTTGGCTTAAGCACCACTGTATTTCCAGCCGCAATTGCTGGCGCCCACTTCCATACAGCCATCATCATCGGATAGTTCCAAGGTGTGACTTGCGCGCAGACTCCTACTGGTTCGCGGCGGATAAAAGAGGTCATCCCTTTCATATACTCCCCCGCAGATTTACCTTCCAAATTACGTGCTGCGCCCGCAAAAAACCGAATTTGATCGATCATTGGTGGTACTTCTTCAGAAGCTGTGAGGCCAACTGGTTTTCCGCAGTTCTCGGATTCAATAGCTACAAGTTCATCAGCGCGAGATTCGAGCGCATCAGCAATCTTGAGCAGTGCACGTTGCCGCTCAGAAGGGGTTGAATCACGCCAATCGACAAATGCATCAGCTGCAGATTTCATAGCTGCATCAATATCGGCAGCGTTAGATACTGGAGCGGTAGCAAATGCTTCTCCAGTTGCGGGATTGATGAGTGAACTTGTTTCGCCGGACTTGCTGTCGACGAGTTGGCCATTGATGAAATTCTGTAGCTTCTTCATAGCCACGAGTCTAACTAGGAATATTTAGCAGTTTCAATAGTGACATTCGATACAGCTGTGGCAACCGCCAATGGATAAGTGAGAATGACATCCCATTCACCGACATTTGCGGTGTAATCGATAAACTCAAAGTTATCGGCATAGCCAGCATCGCGCCCTTGAGGATCGATTAAAGTGATGGCATTCCCCGCATAATTGTTGTAATCGGTCATATTGGAACCGGAGTAGACGGTGTTGGTGAGCTTCAACACGAGAGATGTCGCTGTAACCGAGTCAGACATTCCACCCGAAGGGCCAGCTCCATAATACATATTCATCGCTGTGTTACTGCCACTAGCGAAGAATTTAATGCGGAAGATGGTTCCCTTACATGCTCTTGGATCAAGACCAATAATTCGAACGTTGGCCACATATGAATTTTGAGCGCCTTGCCCAGTTGTGAGTCCAACTCCAACCCATTGATCGCACGCCTTAATTTGGAAGATACCTTGGCCGAATTCTTTCCGGCCACCACTGAGCGAAATATTCGCGGCAAAGGTGGAACCCACGACTCCGACAATCAGTAAGAGGATTCCAAGTTTGAGTTTTGTCGATGCAAATGGCGTGGGTTGAACTTCCGCCTCATTATCTTCAAAGTCGTAGGGGTCGGCTGGGCCGTTAAAGTAGCTCATACCCTCCCCATCCGTTGGTGTCCAATATTAGCCTCATCTCAATCACGCCACGGTAAATGTGCTTGAGGCAGCGCTGCCATTAGGCGTAGCCACCAGAATTCGCCCCGTTGTTGCACCCACTGGGACGGTAACCGTTATGACGTTATCGCTGACAAGGGTGTACGTCAGAGCGACAATATTGCGCCAGAATTTAATCGTTACATTTGTTGGATCTGCAAAGTAGAAACCAGCACCGTTAATAGTGATCACACTTCCAACGGCACCAGAGTAGGCGCTCAAGCTTGAGATTGTTGGTGCCAGCACTGAGTCCTTAACAACTCCGACGACGCCATTAAGCCCAATGGCTGGACCCGATCCAACGTTATTTGTTGGCTGCGCGAAGACAAATGCGATGAAGTAAATAGCCGCTGTAGCGGTATCAGGGAGATAGTTTCGATCACCTAATTTCACTACTTGAAGGGAGCAGGTACCCATTGCACTAGATGAAATCTTCCGATAGTCCACCGCACACCCGGTTGCACTTCCGCCCGCTAAAACGGTAAATACTTGGGCTCCAGTACCACTTCCGCCTCCCGTGTAAATCGTAAAAGTGTCCGGATAGTTACCACTGAAAAATGGAATAGCCTGTGGGGTCTGCGCGACTTTATTTACCGTGACAAATGTCGTTGAGTATGTAACTGTCTCATAGTTACTTAAAGACCCTGTCGTAAGCGTTAGCCCTGATGGAGTGATCGCGTAACTACCTGCATTTGTCGGTTTAGTTGTCGTACTAAGAGAGGTGCAAGAATCAACTTGTTGGCAAGGTGTAAACATACGAACTGGGCGCACCATATTGTTGGCAGAATCAGATTTGCTTGTACCGCCAATTGTCCACGTCGAGGTCACCAATGAACTTTGAACAGATGCGCTTGCCTCAGTGGAGCTCCAATATCCATACCGACCAATTGTCCAGTTAGTACCTAAAGCCAATAAGCCAACTTGATCTTTAACTTTGGCAAGTTCAACTAACTCGTTATAGCTAGGAATAAACCAGTCGGAATAACCAGTGCTATTACTTTGGTTAAAAGTGTTTACTTTTGCAACAGCTCCACCCATACAAGCGCTCTTTGCTAGCGAGGTGTTTGTGTCACCCCATCCAATGCCAGTATTTGTTGCACCGATATTTGAATTTGAGTTGGAACAGTAAGTAGCGGTTGTTTGCAAATCATCAATACCCGACCAGGTTGCTGGGGCCGCTTCAAAGTATCGACCGTTTCCACCGGCAGTGGA
>CAZMBG010000049.1:0-7480 GCA_964564615.1 uncultured Candidatus Planktophila sp. | reverse complement strand
ATCGACATTTGAGGATGAGGTTGTTACCGCATCTGCCATCTTTGGCCAACCCGTACCCAACTTCCCCGTGCCTGCGCCTATCACTGAACACGGCCAAGCAAAGGTCATCTCCATCTTTAACCAGAAAGGTGGCGTCGGTAAGACAACGACAACTATTAGTTTAGGTGCAGCTCTTGCAGAACTAGGTCGTCGCGTACTTCTCGTAGATTTCGATCCGCAGGGTGGTCTCTCATTAGGCCTTGGCGTCAACGCTCACTTAATCCCACTCGAGAATACTGTGTACTACGCACTGCTCTCCCCTGATGCAAATATCGATGAGATAGTTCTCAAGTCATCAGTTGCCAATCTAGATTTCTTACCCGCAAATAAAGATCTTGTCGGTATTGAAATGAAATTGTCCAGTGATATCTCTGGCCATCTCTATTTGAAGAAAGCGCTCGCTCCGCTTCGCAATGAATACGATGTCATTCTCATCGATTGCCAACCAACGATGGGTCGTCTTGCTATTAATGCACTTGTAGCTTCAGATGAGATCTTGGTGCCAATGCAGTGCGAAAACTTTGCGCTTCACGGTTTTATTGAATTAAGCGAAAACGTTAATAAGGTGAAAGAGGTCTATAACCCTGATCTTCGTTTGATTGGAATTCTTGCAACTATGTTCGAGAAGAAAACTCTTCATAATCGAGAGGTTATCTCGCGAATTATGGAAGGTCATCCAGGTTTAGTCTTTGATACCCTCATTGCAAAATCCATTCGCTTCGCAGATTCCACTGTTGCCGGTGAACCAATTACAGCCTATGCAACATCCTCACCTGGAGCCCAGTCTTATCGCCGTTTAGCCCGTGAAATTATCGCCCGAGGAGGAGCACGATGACCCGCAGAGCAAGTTTGCCAGGAGCCGATGAACTCTTTCGCGGCTCTACCCCATCTCTCACAGCAGTACGTGAAGTAGCTACCGATCCGGTCGCACCACAACCTGCACCTTCAACAATTGGAACAGCTCCATCGCGCTCCAAGAAGGGCGTTCGCGGAGTACCTCGCCGTCGCGTCACCAATGTTGATAAAGCGCCTTCTGGTCGCGAACGACATGATGAAAAAATAACGGTATACCTCTCTGCAGATGAACTCTTTGATCTAGATCAAGCTCGCCTGATGTTGCGCGGTGACTTGGGCTTAGCTGTCGACCGTGGTCGAATTGTGCGCGAATCTATCGCCGTCATTATTGCCGACCTTGAGGCGAAGGGCGATCAAAGTATTTTGGCTCGCCGCCTACGCGGTCTCTAAATTACTGAGCGCGCGGATGTGAAAGTGCATAACTTTCGCGGACTTTATCGATTGTCACTAAGGTATAAATTTGTGTTGTGGTAACCGAGGCGTGCCCAAGTAACTCTTGCACAACTCTTATATCAGCTCCACCGTCAAGCAAATGAGTTGCGTATGAATGTCTAAATACGTGCGGGGAAACTCTTCCGGATAGTCCAGTGGCCTCGGCCGCATTACTGACCGTCTTCCAAGCAGTCTGTCTCGACAGCCTCTTACCTTGTGCGTTCAGGAATAGAGCTCGTTCTGAGACCTTGCCACGGGATTGATAAGTTGGACGCAGTCTTACTAGGTAATCTTCAATTGCAGCAATTGCATACTTTCCCAAAGGAACAAGCCTCTCTTTAGAGCCTTTTCCACGCAACTTCACAATGTAGATCTCTTCGCCCTCCAAACTCTCTTTCACAATATCGTTAACATCTAGATTTACAACTTCTGCAACACGCGCTCCAGTTGCATAGAGAACCTCTAAGAGCGCCCGATCGCGCAGCATCGCAGGGTTGAGTGGGTTATCGGTCGAATCAATAAGTTGAGTAATTTCAGCAATCGAGAGCGCTTTAGGCAATTTTCGTGAAAACTTCAAGGATTGAACATCAACAAGCGGATTAACTAACCCAAATTCTTGGGCGCAATATTTGTAGAAACCTTTGAGTGAGGATTGAAAACGATTAATAGAGCTAACTGACAATCCTGCGCCCTTTAACTTTGCCGTTACACCAACAATATCTTTCTCGGAGAGCGAATCAAATGAGAGATGCGACTCTGAGAGAAGCTGAAAAAATTTCAGAAGATCTCGCCGATAACTATTAATAGAGTTAGTGGAGAGCCCACGTTCAATGGCGAGAAAATCTAGATACTGGCCGAGCGCAACATCACATGGAATAGCCATGAGCGGTTGCTACAGCTTCATACATAATCTTTCCAGCGTGGACATTGAGACCCTTAGCAAGTGCCGGATCTTTAGCGCAAGCAGCTTCCCAACCGAGATTGGCGAGCGAAAGCGCATATGGAAGGGTTGCATTTGTAAGTGCATATGTGGATGCAACCGGAACAGCACCAGGCATATTTGCAACGCAATAGAAGATTGCATCGTGCACTTTGTATGTTGGTTCGGCGTGAGTAGTTGGCTTAGAATCTTCAAAACAACCACCTTGATCGATAGCGATATCGACCAAAACCGCTCCTGGCTTCATCTGGGACACTTGTTGGTTGCTCACGAGTTTTGGAGCTTTCGCACCGTGCACGAGCACCGCGCCAACCACTAAATCTGCGTTCTTGATTTCGCGATCGATAGCTGCCATCGTCGAATAGAGAGTCTTAATCCGACCTTGGTAGAGGCTATCAATGTAGGCCAAGCGATTTTGTGATCGATCGAGAACGGTGACATCCGCGCCCATACCCATCGCAATAACTGCTGCGTTAAGTCCGGCGACGCCTCCGCCAATAACAACAACCTTTCCGGGAGCTACTCCGGGCACTCCTCCGAGTAAAACTCCCCGACCACCGTGTGGCTTTTGCAGCGCACTGGCTCCAACCTGAGCCGCTAATCGGCCAGCAACTTCAGACATAGGCGCTAGTAGCGGAAGCGCACCATTTACTTCAACAGTTTCGTAGGCGATTGCAGTTGTACCACTGGTAACAAGCGCATCGGTACACGGTTTGCTTGCTGCTAGATGGAGATAGGTAAAGAGAATTTGGCCTGATCGAAGTCGGGAGTACTCGGGCTCAATCGGCTCCTTGACCTTCAAAATCATGTCAGCATCTCGCCAAATTTTTTCAATATCCGCTTCAATGCGAGCGCCAACTGCAAGGTAGGCATCATCGGTAATTGCAGATCCTAAACCCGCACCTTTTTCAATGACGACAGCATGTCCTGCGTGGATTAATTCGGATGCGCCTTCTGGAGTGAGGGCAACACGTGACTCATGAACTTTAATTTCCTTCGGGACGCCGACGAGCATAATTAGCCTTTCCGTGCAATAGCCGCTGCAATTAAACCAGCAAAGAGCGGATGTGGTCGAGTTGGTCTTGACCGCAATTCTGGATGTGCCTGAGTTCCTACGTAATATGGATGCACATCTTTAGGAAGTTCAACAAACTCCACCAAATCCGCTTCAGAGTTTATCCCTGAAAAAACGAGTCCAGCGGCTGCAAGTGCTGATTTAAAATCATTATTTACTTCATAGCGATGACGATGGCGTTCGGCAATCTCATCTGCGCCATAGACCTCTGAGACAATCGAGCCAGGAAGGAGTTTGGCTTTATAAAGCCCAAGTCGCATCGTTCCACCCATATCAGCTGCGCCATCGATGATTTTTTTCTGAGATTCCATAGTGGAAATAACGTGGGTTCCTGAATCAG
Organism: uncultured Candidatus Planktophila sp.; assembly: GCA_964564615.1. Taxonomy (GTDB): domain Bacteria; phylum Actinomycetota; class Actinomycetes; order Nanopelagicales; family Nanopelagicaceae; genus Planktophila. The sequence continues at coordinate 3,799 of CAZMBG010000049.1, read as the reverse complement.
GCGTGAACTCTGATGAATTGGCATCTGAAATTCCAGCTAAATTGCGAGCAGCCTCGATCACCATACATTGCAGGCCTAGGCACAATCCGAGAGTTGGGATTTTATGGGCGCGCGCAAATTGGAGGGCACCTAACTTTCCCTCAATTCCACGAATACCGAATCCACCAGGAACGCAGATTGCATCAAGGTGCGCTAGTGATTTCTCTGCACCATCTGGCGTTTCACAATTGTCGCTAGGAATCCAGATCAATTCAACTTTTGCATTATGCGCAAAGCCACCTGCGCGCAACGCCTCTGATACCGAGAGATAGGCATCTGGAAGATCAATATATTTTCCAACCAGACCAACTTTGATGTGGTGCTTAGGGTGATGCACGCGTTCGAGCAGTTGATCCCATTCTCCCCACTCAACCTGATGGCCACCTAGATTTAATCGACGAATAATGTAAGCATCTAGCCCTTCATTAAAGAGGACTTTTGGAATGTCATAGATTGAAGGCGCATCCACTGCTGCAACCACTGCCTCAACATCAACATCGCACATCAGTGAAATCTTCTTTTTAATTCCTTCTGGAATTTCCCGATCGCAACGCAGGACAACTCCATCAGGAGCGATACCGATGCTTCGCAAGGCTGCAATACTGTGTTGAGTCGGCTTAGTCTTTAATTCTCCAGAAGGTCCAATATAAGGAACTAGTGAGATGTGAAGATAGAAAACGTTATCTCTTCCTACCTCTTGTCTCAGTTGGCGAGCAGCTTCAAGAAATGGTTGAGATTCGATATCTCCCACTGTTCCGCCGATTTCAGTAATCACGACATCGACGTCGGCGGAATCGTTGGCCAGCATTCGATCTTTAATTTCATTTGTAATGTGTGGGATAACTTGGACAGTTTCGCCAAGGTACTCCCCTCGACGTTCACGAGCGATAACCCTTGAATACACCTGGCCGGTAGTGACGTTGGCGGAACCCTCTAGATTGCGATCGAGGAAGCGTTCGTAGTGGCCAATATCGAGATCGGTCTCCGCTCCATCATCGGTGACAAAGACTTCACCGTGCTGAAAAGGGTTCATTGTGCCTGGGTCGACATTGAGATACGGGTCGAGCTTCTGCATAGTCACTCTAAGACCACGTGCAATAAGGAGTCTGCCCAACGATGAGGCTGTCAGACCCTTGCCTAAACTTGAGGCGACCCCGCCGGTTACAAAAATATGCTTAGTCACGTGCGGTTGGCTCATGGAAGGCAAACCTATCATCCTTGAAGGACCTAATTGCGCAACGAGAGTAGCTCAGCCGCGTGTTCTCGAGCACTCGCTGATTCTTCCAGACCGGCGAGCATGCGGGCGATCTCATCCACTCTCTCGTCCTCGCTCAGTTGTCGCACTCCTGAGGCGACGATGGCACCATCGCTGGATTTCTCGACTTTGAAATGGCGGTCAGCCCACGCTGCCACTTGCGGCAAATGTGTAACGACGATGACCTGCGCTGATTTTGCTAATTGTGCTAAGCGTTTGCCAACTTCAATGGCCGCCTTTCCGCCCACACCAGCATCAACTTCATCAAAGATATATGTGCCTAGTGGATACGTTTGCGCAATCACCACAGAAAGCGCCAACATAATACGCGACATTTCTCCGCCGCTCACACCTTTACCAATTGCTATCTTTGGTGCGCCCGAATGAGAAGCTATTGAGATCACAATCTCATCACATCCGCTTTGCGTGAAATCGCTCTCTTTCAATTGACCTTGATAATCAACCGAATTAACATCAACATACAGCGTCGTATGCGGCATCGACAATTGCTTGATTTCTTCGGTGACTTGCGTTGAAAGTGATGCCGCCGCAATGGTCCTTTGCGAACTTAACTCTTTAGCAGCTGCAAGAAGTGCGCTCTTAATATCCTTGAGTTCACCTTCAAGTTGAATGAGACGTTGATCTCCGCCGGACAAATCGGCAAGTTCAGCCTTAGATTTTTCAAATTTTGCGGTCAGTAATTCCCATTGCTCAGAGATCGTTCCGGGCGGGGCATATTTTTTCAGCAGGGCGCTGAGTTCTACCTTCCGCTCTTGTAAATAGTTGAGTCGCTGCGGATCGGCTTCGAGCGAAGATTGATATGAAGCAAGATCACGTCCTGCCTCATCAATAAGATAAAAGGCTTCCTGAATTGAGTCGCCAATTGCATCGAGTCGAGAATCTTTACCTTTTGATTGGTGAATGGCCCGCAGCGCTGAACCAAGTGCACCAAGAGCTCCGCTCTCATCATCAGAGATTGCAGCATATGCTCCATCAGAAGAGAGTCGGAGATCTTCTACACTTGATAGCCTTGAAATTTCCTCGTTAATGCGAGAAAGCTCATCTGGCAAAGGCGAAAGCGCACTCCATCGTTGAGCAAATTCTTGTAGCGCTTCAATTTCTGCTTGACGATCAGCGCTAGATTTTTTCAGGGCAGATATTCGTGCTTTCAGTTCGAGATATGAATTGTATTTTGCTCGATAATCTTCCAGAGCCTTTGAAACTTCAACTCCCCCGAAACGATCAAGAATCTCTCTTTGCGTTGTCGATTTCAAGATTTGGTGATTCGCGCTCTGACCATGAATTTCTATCAGCGAATCGGTGAGTTCGGCTAACAACGATGCAGTAACAGTAGATCCATTGGCAGTCGCCTTACTTTTGCCATCGGTATTAACTGAACGGGAAATAATGAGTTGGCCATCATCTAGTTGTAAATCAGCATCTTCCAGCGTTGCAAAGAAATTCGAAGGTGCATCCGGGATGCTAAAGACCGCGCTCGATGTGAGGCGATCTGATTCGTACCGAACCAAAGTCGAATCTGATTTCCCACCCACGACAAGGTTGAGTGCGGTGAGGATCATGGTCTTACCGGCTCCGGTTTCACCTGTGAGAACGTTGAATCCTGATGCGAATTCACAACGAGATTCCTCGATAATTCCAAGATTACGAATATGAATCTCTTCTAGAAAAGACCGCTTACTCACCACGCCATCCTTCGACCGGCAATTTAAATTTCGCAACAAGTCGATCGGTAAATGGGGAATTTTCGATATGCGCCAGCGAAATTCGATCAGCGCTGCGCGTCATTACGACTCGATCGCCGCGCTCTAGTGGAACCTTTCGAAGAGCATCAGCAGAGAGGAGAGCGAGTTGGGATTCAATGGTGACTTCAATCGACGACTCGGGTGAGACCACCATGGGGCGCGAGAAGAGCGCATGGGCTGAAATCGGTAATAGGACTAAAGCATCAACGGCTGGCCATACAACTGGACCACCGGCGCTAAAGGCATAGGCGGTAGAACCTGTTGGTGTAGAACAAATGAGTCCGTCACTTCCCCAACGTGATAACGGACGCTTATCTATTTCAACGAAGAGTTCGACCATAGTGCTGAGATCTCGTTCGATCGTGACTTCATTGAGCGCCCATCCGGTGGCAATCTCGGTTCCGGAGCGCACAACGCTATAACCCACGATGAGGCGATCCTGACATAGATAGCTCTTATTGATAATTGAATCTGCTACTTCAGCAAGGGTCGGCTTCTTTACTTCGGCGAGGAAGCCGACGTGACCCAAGTTAATTCCAAGAATTGGAATATTGCGACCAATGACGACCTCCGCTGCGCGCAGAATTGTTCCGTCGCCACCTAATACAACTGCGATCTCAACGCCATCAAGTTCGGTTGGGGCGATAGTAGAGACATTATCGATGGATATTTCCGAGATTGTAACCAGTTCAAATCCTGCTTGGATAAGAAGTGGTGAAAGTTCTGCTGCAGATTTGATGGC
>CAZMBG010000048.1:0-7516 GCA_964564615.1 uncultured Candidatus Planktophila sp. | reverse complement strand
ACCAATAAGGAACGCTTTGAAAGCCCCATCCAAAAGCCCTCAATCAAGGTCTCTGGTGCAGCTTCAATATTGGTACTAGCGCCTAAGGTGACAAAGAGTGGAGTGAAATGCTCGACTGTGGGATGCGCGAATTGAACCGCGGGAGCAGTAGCGCGATATGCAGCGAGTGAATCAATATCACCGGCGGCTAGAGTTTCGGCAGCCCAGGTATCGAATTCAGCAGACCAGCCCGGCGCCTTTGCATTAATCGACCAATCGCGTAAGAACGGCAGACCGTGGGTCATAAAACCAGAACCGATGATTAATACGCCTTCATCGCGTAGTGGCGCGAGACGTTTACCGATTTCAATCAACTTACCTGGATCAGATGTTGGCATCGACATTTGTAATACTGGAATATCAGCATCGGGATACATAATTTTTAATGGCACCCAGGCGCCGTGATCGAGGCCGCGCCGAGATTCATGAAGCGGTTCGTGCTTTGGCATCATGGCAGAGATACGAGCGGCAAGTGCAGTTGCATCGGGAGTTTCATATTGCATCTGGTAATACTTCGGATCAAAACCGCCAAAGTCATAGACCAACGGGGTGCCGACATGTGGACTCGTGATGGCGATGGGTGCAGATTCCCAGTGGGCAGAGACAATCAAAATCGCCTTTGGTTTTTCAAATTTAGTTGTGAGCTCTTTAATCTGCGAACTCCAGACCGGGTCGTCGAGAAGCAACGGGGCACCGTGGCCGATATAGAGAGCAGGCATTGTTGTCATAGCCCCAGTCTAGCAAAAGTAGTTGAAATTTCAACTAAATTGCAAACCGCTACAGTGGCCCCATGAGCGATCTCACCAGCCAAGTACGCGCAGCCCTTGATGCTGCGGTATCGGCCATCGGTGGAGCGCCACGTGAAGGACAGATTGAGATGGCCGAAGCGGTCGCCAATGCTTTGCAGGATCGCCACCATTTAATGGTGCAGGCGGGCACAGGTACCGGAAAATCGCTGGCCTACTTGGTTCCGGCAATTGTGCACGGCAAGAAAGTTGTGGTGGCTACAGCAACGCTGAACTTGCAGCGCCAGTTGGTCGAACGCGATTTACCTGCAGTAGTGCCGGCGCTGGAAAAACATTTGAGGCGCGATATCTCATACGCAATCTATAAAGGCGTCGGCAATTATGTCTGCCTAGCCAAGATGAATTCAGAAGAGCCTGATGTTGATGGCGAAGTTTTATTGGAGGCTTCACACCTTGAGAAAGATGCGAAGCGGCTACATGCATGGGCGCGCACACCGGGAGTTTCGGGAGATCGCGATGATGCGCCAGAGGTAGACCGGCGCGTATGGGCCGCTAATTCATTATCTGGGCGGGAATGTGTGGGCGCTGATACCTGCACCTTTGGTAGCCAATGTTTTGCCGCCAACGCGAAGGCGAAGGCGATGAACTCTGATGTGGTGATCACCAATCACACGCTGCTTGCTATTGAAATAGTAGATCTCCATCCAATCTTGCCTGATAGAGATGCCATCGTTCTCGATGAAGCCCACGAGTTTATGGATCGCACCACCCAAGCAGTAACGGAAGAGCTCACTAGCGCGCGAGTGCAACGGGCGGCGGCGATGGCGCGGAAATTTATGCCGGGCAAATTATCTGAGGCCTTTACCAATGCCGCCGATAGCTTTCACGATGCGATGGATGATTATGGTCAGGATGTTAAGAGCAATCCAGAGTTATTAGGTCGACTCGATCAGATTCCGCAATCGCTCGAACATCCGGTACGAAAGTTAAAAGAGACAGCGTCAGCAATTAGCACCACTATCGCCGCTGATGACGAGATTGTGAACTCTGACGAATTGGCAGAGCGAGCACGGGTCCGCGGTGCGGTCAATGAGATTGCAACTACTGCGGGCAAGTTATTGAAATTTAAAGATACCCACGTCTTATGGTACGAACCAACTTTCTCAACGCTACATTTAGCGCCGCTCACTGTCTCGGATGTCCTACGGAAGAACTTATTAACTGAGACACCAGTTATTGCAACCTCGGCCACACTCACTGTTGGTAATAGCTTTGATCCGATGGCCAAGAGCATCGGCTTTGTCGTCGGCGATGACGCGGACGTTGAGGTAAACGATGATCAGATTGATCCAGCCAATGTACAGATGCTGGATGTTGGATCACCTTTTGATTTTGCCCAACAAGGAATGTTGTATCTACCCAAGCACCTACCCGAACCAACTCGCGATGGCACATCACCGGATGCGCTCGAAGAACTCGGTGAACTTATCGATGCAGCAGGTGGTCGCACCTTGGCGCTCTTTAGTTCGTGGCGGGCGGTGGAGTCGGCCGATATTTATTTGCGGAAAGTTTTGGCAGAGCGTCCCATCAGCATCATTACCCAAAAGCGGGGCGATGCAGTAGCGCCGCTGATTGAGAAGTTTTCTAAAGATGAGACATCAGTTCTCTTAGGAACGCTCTCTCTGTGGCAAGGTGTCGATGTACCTGGAAATTCATGCATCTTGGTTGCTATCGATCGCATTCCATTTCCGCGTCCCGATGAACCAGTACTTGCAGCGCGTTCTGCGCTGGTGGATGGGGCAGGCGGCAATGGCTTTATGCAGGTATCGATTCCGCGGGCGGCCTTGCTCTTAGCACAGGGCACGGGCCGATTAATTCGCAGTATCGATGATCGCGGGGTAGTAGCGATTATGGATTCGCGAATCGTTAAGAAATCGTATGGTCGAGTACTTCTCAATTCGATGCCGCCGCTGTGGCGCACTGGCGATAAGGAAGTTGTACGCCAATCGCTCAAGCGACTCAATGAAAATATTTCACAAGCGAAATAATTAATGAGATTTAGAGCGCGCTATCAATGGCGCGAGTCAGCGCCAATCGAATCGCCGGCCAGGTATGGGCAAAGCTTGGATGCAGTGGCAGACGTGTGACATCGTCGAGTGCAACCCAACGAACTTCGTGCGCCTCGTCATTGAGTTGATGGCTCGCTAAATTATTTGAGGCGATGGCAAAGACGGTGGCATACGACCAATTGCCGTGATCGTCGATAAATTCACCGATAGGTGTGACGTCATCTGGATTAATACCAGTCTCTTCCACCGCTTCTCGAAGTGCCGCCTCAGTAATACTTTCGTGAGAATCGCGCGCCCCGCCCGGAATGCCCCACGTGTCACCGTTGTGTACCCACGGTGCGCGGTGTTGAAGAAATATTTCGCCATTACGAATTAATAAGAGGCCGGCAGCGCCAAATTTTCCCCAATGCTTATGGCCCTCGGTGCAGTAGATCCACCCATCACCATCGCGCGCAACCATATTCGTAGCCTTTCATATATATCCACAGTTGGGGTAGATGCGCGCCCGAAGCAGTTGGTCACAGATTTACCCTGCGCGCCATGTTCGCCAAAGTAATTCTTCCGCTCCTTCTCACTGCGCTACTTGCACCATCTGCCGCAGTTGCAGCTGATTGCCAAAACCGTGCATGTATTGATGTCTATATTCAAGATGGCCATATCGTGATTGAAGGTCGTAAAGGCAGCGGTGCCACTTCTTCTGCGGTTATCCATCCACTTCAGCACACGGCGCGGGCCAAGTCAACCTTGGCGCCAAATCCAAAGCGCTCGCCTAAATCTCAATCTACTCATCGCAGCACAATGGTGGTGAAGAAGAGACCCAGCGCTAAGAAGGTTGTGCGCCACAGTAAGTCAGCAACATCGATCACCGATAAATTGATTCAATCTCTACCCACCGCCGGCATCGCATATCAGCCAGCTTTTGCGCCGCTGGTCGCCACGCCGGTCTATTTCTGGAGCGACACTCCAGAAGTTTTCACTAAAGATATTGAAATTCTCGGAGAGATGGTGACGGTTGAGTTAAAGCCGCTCTTTATCTGGCATTACGGCGATGGAGTTGTTTTTGCCACTCGCAAAGTTGGTGGCGAATTTCCCGATGGTGAAATCCGACATGCCTATAAAAAACCGGGCCACTATCTCATTGAACTCATCACCAAATGGGATGGCGCCTTCACCATCGAAGGCCAACGCACAACTATCCAAGGCGATATTGCCACTGTTTCTGTTCTACCAATCACTGTCCTACAAGCCCCGATCCGATTTACGAATTGAGAGACCATGCCAACAATCACTTCCGCCCACGACCTCATCACCGCCGTCCCATTCCTCCTAGGATTTCATCCATCTCATTCGCTGGTAGTTATCGCTATGCACAGTAATGCGCAGGATAACTCCCTCGGAATGGCGTTACGTATTGATCTGCCACCCAGCCTTGATAGCGATCACATCGATCTCCTGGCGCACCACGTTCTGCGCGATGGAGCAGATAGCGCAGTGTGTGTTGCATATGCTCCATCATCGCGCACCGATATCGGCGCCCTATTAATTGCCTTAACAGCCGGTTTTATGCGCAATAAAATTCTGGTGCGCGATGCCATTGTGGTATCAGGTGGACGTTATAAATCAATTATCTGCAATAACCACCCAACTACTTCAGATAGCGATAAGGCACTTCCCGATATCGAATCATCTGCAATTGCGGCCGAACACGTGGTGATGGGAGTTCCCATGCCATTTGGTTCAGTAGAGGAAATGGCCGAGATTATTGCGCCGTTGTCTCGCGCAGCCGAACCCGAATGGATCGCACAGGTTGAAACTTTTCGCATAGATGAAAGTTCGCCACACCTCTCCGAGTTACGTCGTGATGGCGTCTCCACTATGGAGCTACTCTTTGATCACTTTCACAGCGGTTTGGGAATCTCCAATTACACGCTGGCGGCACGGATGATCGGCCGGATGAGCGATATCCAAGTTCGTGATTTTGCGATGGGCATCCATCACGAAGATACCTTCGATACATATTTCGCGCTCTGGTGCGAACTTGCTCGGCTAGCACCTGCGGGATATCTCGCTCCCATTGCATCGATTGTCGCCGCGATGGCATATGAAAATGGCAATGGTGCGCTGGCACATAAAGCGCTCGATCGAGCCTTCTCTGACGATGAGAAATATCCATTAGCGCAGTTATTACGTCGAGTCTTTAACGCTGGTTGGCCACCATCGGAATTTGCTCGGATGCGCACCGAGCTCCATCCCAAGGTAATGGCCACCATCTTTGGCGAACCATTCGCATCTGGGTTAAACTAAGGGCAGGTCAAGAGTTCTAGCGTTAAGCCTCAGCTTGCTAGATGGCAACCCTCCACCGCGGCGGGGTGCACTGAGTGACGACCCGGCGGCAGAGTCCGCAAGCGCGAAGAAGGTAAGGCAATGGCTCGTATTCCCAATTACAACGTCACCGGGGCGTTTCTCGCCGGTGATGATCCGGGCGAGCGAAAATTTATCAAGATCGGTTTTCTTCTCTTAGAGAGTGGTGAGACTCTTCCTGACATCACGATTGCCTATCAAAGTTGGGGAACTCTCAATCACGATAAGAGCAATGCCATCTTGGTTAATCACGCGCTCACAGGTTGGTCTGATGTTCCTGGGTGGTGGCCCAATATGGTGGGGCCGGGTCTGCCATTTGATACCGATAAATATTTCATCGTCTGTCCCAATGTAATTGGTGGCTGCCAAGGATCAACTGGACCTTCAAGTATCGCCGCCGATGGCAAACCATATGGTTCTCGATTTCCAGTTCTCACAATTCGCGACATGGTGGCGGCAGAAGTTGCCTTTACCAATGCGCTGGGAATTGAGAAGTATTTACTTGCAGTGGGTCCATCGCTAGGTGGCATGCGATCGCTGGAATGGGCGATTCAATTACCCGATCGTGTGGGCGCAATCTGCACCATCGGTTCATCTGCTGTTGCAACTGGCGATCAAATCGGAACGGCATCGATTCAGATCCGCGCCATTAAATCCGATCCATATTTCAATAAAGGCGATTACTACCTGCAAGAGCGCGGGCCAATTGAAGGCATGGGAATTGCTCGACGCATTGCACATCTGACATATCGCACCGAGTCAGAGATGGATGTCCGGTTTGGCCGCGAACTTCAAGGAGATGACACCGGGCGCTATGCAGTGGAGTCATACCTCGACCATCAAGCCCATAAATTAGCGAAGCGATTTGATGCCAATACCTATATCTGCCTGACCGATGCCATGAATTCGCACGATGTCGGCCGGGGCCGTGGGGGAGTCACCGCGGCGCTTGAGGCGATTACCGTCCCGGTGGTTGTCGTGTCGATTTCAACCGATCGCCTCTTCCCGCCGCGCTTGCAGGCGGAGATTGCCGATTTGGTGCCTACCGCCGAACCGCTAATCAGTATCAACTCTGACTTCGGACATGACGGTTTCTTGGTCGAATCAGAGGCGGTGGGAGAGGCGATTCGCCACGCGCTGGCAATTGCAGCGAGAAATTAGGGCGCCAGGCTGGGTATAATATGCCTATCACATCGAGCAGTTCGAAAGTAACTAGCTCGAAAATACAAAAGGACAATTATGGCTGTATCTCGCGCGCCCAAAAATAAGCCGGCTAAGAAAGCGGTGGCAAAGAAGGCAGTTAAAGCTGTCGCAAAGAAGGCGGTAGCAAAGAAAGCTCCAGCGAAGAAGGCAGCGCCAGTAAAGAAAGTTGTTGCTAAGAAAGCGGTTGCGAAGAAGGCAGCGCCAGTAAAGAAGGCGGCACCGGTAAAACCAGCTAAGCCAGTCAAGATTGAATTAAAGAAGGATCTCACTGCATCTGATGTCCAACAGTTGCTCGATCTCAAGCGCGATGTTGCGCGCCATAAAGAGATTGTGGAAGAACTCGCTGCCAAGGGAATTGATAATTACCGCAAGGCAGTGAAGAAAGAATTTATGGCGCTCGCTCTCGAGGCCCGTAAATTAGATGAGACGCTTCCAATCGATACCGAGAAAGCTCGTAAAGCAGGGCTCGGCGGACCAAACCGTATTCTCTCAAAGGCGCAGCTTGCGCTGGTTGCACCAGAACCAGTTGCAGTTGTTGAAACAATTGAAGATGCGCCAAAGAAAGAGAAGCAAGTTGTTCTCGATGAAGATGGCAATGAGATTGTGCTCGAAGATGTTGAGATCGAAGATGCCGATACTCTCATTGCAGAGGCCGCTGAAATCATCGACTCCGAAAATGGCGATAATAAGCAGCGCGTTGTGTCGCTTGCCGATGACCAGACTAAATTTGAAGAGGGTTCATTCTTACTCCTTGATTCAGAATCTGATGATGATGAATCTGATAAATCAGAACGCGAACAGCATAAGAAGGACCTCAAAAATATCCATATGATTATTGAGGCCATCAATGGCAAGATGCAGGGTCGCGAAGTTCCAGCTAAGCACAATATCGATCAAGCCGAAGCAAAGGCCCTGACCTTTAAGCAGATTCAGCAGATGTTTGCGATGAATACCTTCACCGACAAGTCAGCGAAATTGATTGCAGAGGCGATTAACCAGGGCTATCTCAAGAATCTCGAAGATCTCCAATACTTCTTCGGCGAGCAAGAGAAGTTTGTTAAAACTGAAATCAAGCGCCTCCCACCAGAGCAGACAGTT
>CAZMBG010000047.1:0-7659 GCA_964564615.1 uncultured Candidatus Planktophila sp. | reverse complement strand
ATAAGTACCTTCAAGAGTGGCGCCGCCATTCCCTTGAATCTGCAGAGCGCGAAATCGCGTGGTTGCAGGATTTAATTTCTACCGAGAGGAAATCTTAAGTGAAGATCCAGACAGGACCTGGCGACATTCGTGTCGCAATTGTTGGTGTAGGAAACTGCGCAAACTCACTCGTACAGGGTGTTACTTACTACAAGGATGCAAAGATTGACCAGGAGATTCCTGGCTTGATGCACCCAGTAGTGGGTGGATACCACATTAACAACGTTAAGTTCGTTGCAGCTTTCGATGTTGATGCCAAGAAGGTAGGCCTCGATATGGCCGATGCTATTTGGGCATCTGAAAATAACACCATCAAATTTAGCGACGTCGCCAAGACCGGTGTTGAAGTACTCCGTGGTAAGACCCTCGATGGTCTTGGTCGCTACTACAAAGAGACCATTGAAGAATCAAAGGCGCCTGAAGTAGATGTGGTCGCAGTTCTCAAAGAGGAACAAGTTGACGTACTCATTTGCTACCTTCCAGTCGGATCAGAAGATGCAGCGAAGTTCTATGCGCAATGTGCAATCGATGCTGGCTGTGCCTTCGTTAACGCGCTCCCAGTCTTTATCGCCTCAAACCCAGAATGGGCGAAGAAGTTTGAAGATGCCGGACTTCCTATCGTCGGCGATGACATTAAGTCTCAAGTAGGAGCAACTATTACTCACCGCATTATGGCTAAATTGTTCCAAGATCGTGGTGTTCACCTAGATCGCACCTACCAGCTCAACGTTGGTGGAAATATGGACTTTAAGAATATGCTCGAGCGCGATCGCCTTGAGTCAAAGAAGATTTCCAAGACCAATTCGGTAACATCACAGCTCGATTACGATATGGGATACAAGAATGTCCACATCGGTCCATCTGACTACATCCCTTGGCTCGATGACCGTAAGTGGGCCTATGTACGTCTTGAAGGCCGCGCCTTCGGCGATGTTCCATTGAATTTGGAGTACAAGCTCGAAGTATGGGATTCCCCAAATTCGGCCGGAGTAATCATCGATGCGCTCCGCTGCGCGAAGATTGGTCTTGATCGCAAGATCGGGGGAGCCTTGCTCTCACCATCTTCATACTTTATGAAGACTCCTCCAGTGCAATACACAGATGAGCAGGCACACGATAAGACCGAAGCATTTATTGCCGGAAATATCGAGCGCTAAGAAAAAATCTAAAAAAGAAATCCCCGGTCCATTTCTGGTCCGGGGATTTTTTTAACCCTCCATAACCCAACGGAGAGTTTGGGATGAGGGTTAAATCATCGCACTCTCTTCGGTGCGACGAAGGTGTGCAACTCCCATCAGTGTGAGGACAAGCATCAATAGCGCCCCAATGAGAGCGGCCATTGCGGCATATCCGGCGATATCACCGAGAGTTCCAAATGCATATGCAGTAAGTAAGGTGCCGCGCAACATATTGCCTTTAAACACTGTTTCAACAGTTGCGGCCTTTGCGGCAGCATCTGCTTTTAGCGCCGCATCATTTGGGTTGCCCGCCAATGCAGCAGCAGCGGCGCGACTTTGATTAGAAGCTTCCGCATATGTAGGCATATGGGACATATGAAATGCAATGTAGTGATCTGCATACATTTGTGCATCCTTGCCAGTTGACATCAACTTATCGCCATGAGCTTTGAAGTAGGCGGTGACATCTGCGGACTCATCTGGATTACCTGTAGATGCAGGAAGGGTAATTTCTTGAGCTTTAAGTTGTGATGAAACTGAATCAGCTGCAAAAGAAGCGCCCCAATTGGCAAGCAAAGCAACAACTAGTAGCAATACAGTGAGACCGGCACCGAGAATGGTGACAATTTTGTCAAAAGTCTTACGTTTCAATTTTCTCTCCTTTATATCCACTCGTTTTAGATTTGAGTGCTAAGAGAATTAGACACCTGAGTGAGAAGTGATGCGAGAGAAATTGCGAGTGCTAGCGCTAGCGCAGATGTGAGTTAGTGCATATCTCGGTTACAGATGGCGTGACCTTCGCCATCAACGCCGAAATGCATACACGGAATTCCGAGCTTGTCGAAGGCGGCGTCACCGTAGTGCGTGCGAAAAGCTAGCGCTAGAAGCACGCGAATATTGGTGTCGCCATCCGATGAAATATTGAATGCTTTAGCCGAGCGGGAAATGGTGTTTTCGACGACCTTTTCCGTGTGATTGGTCTCGCGGGCTATGGCGGCATTGGATTTACCCTCACAGAGAAGGCCCAGGACTAGTTGCTCAAAGGGTGTGAGTGGGCGAGTTGTGATCGTAATGTCGCGTGTCATAAGTAGAGACCTCTCCGTCGCTAGACACCTATTGTGCTCCTTTTAAAGTGAGAAATCACCTCGTACACTCGCTAAATGACTCAAATCACTACAGAGGTTCGGGGGCAGGTCCTGCTGGTCCAATTCAATCGGCCAGAGAAGATGAATGCGCTCACGCGGGATATGTACGGCGATCTAGCTCGTACTTTGCACGAAGCGGCAGGAGATTTTGCTATTCGTACAGTTGTGTTATCCAGTGTTGGCGATCATTTTACAGCCGGAAATGATATTCAGGATTTTATCTCTAACCCTCCTAATTCGGAAGATTCAACGGTAGCTGCATTTCTTGGTGCGCTCTTGGAGTTTCCAAAGCCTCTTATAGCTGCGGTGAAAGGCAACGCGGTTGGAGTTGGCACCACTATGTTGTTGCATTGCGATTTAGTTTATTCATCAAATACAGCACAGTATTCGCTGCCCTTCACCTCGCTCGGACTGGTTCCAGAAGCAGGCTCGACGCTTCTTCTTCAGAATCTGGTCGGTTATCAGAGAGCGGCAAAGCTATTTTTTACAGGGGAGAGGTTCACACCTGAGTATGCCCGCGAAATTGGATTGGTCACCGAAGTGGTGGAAGATCCATTACACGAAGCTCTATTGGTGGCAGAGCGAATCGCCCAACAACCACCTCAGGCGATTATTAATACCAAAGCGTTAATGAAGGCCACAACTCACGACAGCGTTGCAGCTGTTATGCGAGCTGAATTTGAAATATTTTCAATGGCACTTCAATCCGAAGAGGCTGCAGAAGCGTTTATGAAATTTATGTCATCGAGAGGAAAGTAAATGTCACTTCACGGAAAGCGGATTTTTGTTACTGGCGGTTCGCGCGGAATAGGTTTAGCCATAGCAAAGCGGGCAGCCCAAGATGGAGCACGAGTCGCAATTGCAGCCAAGACCAGCGACCCAAATCCAAAACTACCTGGAACAATTCATACAGCTGCCGCAGAGATAGAGGCAGTTGGTGGAGTGGCGCTCCCAATTCAGTGCGATATTCGTGATGAGATCCAGATTGCGGAGGCGATGAAGTTGGCCGCAGATACTTTCGGTGGCATCGATATCTTGATCAACAATGCCAGTGCAATTAACCTCACAAAGACGCTAGATACGCCGGCGAAGCGCTTTGATCTCATGTTTGATGTCAATGTCCGTGGCACATTTCTCACTTCTCAAGCGGCGTTGCCATATTTGCTTGAGTCGGCTAAAGCTGGCAATAATCCGCATATTCTCAACCTATCTCCACCGCTCTCTATGAAGGAGAAATGGTTCAAGCATCACGTTGCCTACACAATGGCGAAGTATGGAATGAGTATGTGCGTACTCGGCATGTCCGGCGAATTTAAGCGCGACGGAATTGCGGTCAATGCCCTCTGGCCTCGCACAGCTATTGATACCGCTGCTTTGGCAATGATTCCAGGGGTTGATACTGCTGCCTGCCGAAAGCCAGAGATCCTGGCCGATGCCGCATACATTATTTTAAATCGACCAGCTGCAGAGTGCACAGGAAATTTTTTCGTTGATGATGAAGTGCTTGCCAGCGAAGGGGTTACCGATTTAGATAAATATGCGGTGGTACCGGGCACAAAAGACTTTTTACTCGATTTCTTCTTAGATTAATTCTTTTGCGCAAATGGCAAGCGATGGATTAAATCCGCCCAGCGCTATGCAATGCGGCCAGAAATGATTTCAATTCTGGTGTCTTTGGATTGGTAAAAATTTCCTCCGGTTCTCCTGATTCACAAATTACTCCTTGATGGAGAAAGACAACTCGATCTGCTATGGAGCGAGCGAAACCCATTTCATGCGTAGAAATAGCCATGGTGATACCTTCGCTCTTGAGTTCCAAAATGAGCGATAGAACCTCGGCAATTAACACTGGGTCTAGCGCACTGGTCACCTCATCTAATAAGAGAACCCTCGGATTGGTCGCTACCGCTCGAATAATGGCCACTCGCTGTTGTTGTCCTCCTGAGAGGAGCGAAGGATAACTGTGAGCTTTATCTTCGAGGCCAAATCTCTTTAACAATTCAATCGCCTCATGCTCGGCTTCCGCTCTAGTCTTTCTATGGACTATTCGCGGAGCTAACGTAATATTGTCGAGAACAGTTAAGTGCGGGAAGAGATTGAATGCCTGGAAGACCGAGCCGATCTTTCCTCGAATGGAGTCGAGATCAACTCCGTGCGCGCTGATATCGTGGCCATCGAGCAGAATTTCACCGTCACTGAGCTCTTCCAATAAATTGATACACCGCATCAAAGTTGATTTTCCAGAACCCGATGCGCCAATGATCACCGTTGCCGAACCATCAGGAAAATCAAGTGAAATGTCCTCAAGTACGAGCGCATCCCCAAAACTCTTTCGTAAATTTCTTACGGCAAGCACCGAATTCATGAGTAGGCTCCTTGCGCTCGTTGCGCCCGATCCTGTCGTTTGGTCAACCAATCAGTAAAGCGGGTGAGCGGAATTGTGAGAAGCACGAAGAGACCACCAGCCACGACATAAGGAGTAAAGTTAAAGGATTGCGCAGTTTCAATTCCGGCAGCTCGAATTGCATCTACTGCACCCAATACTGAAATGAGTCCAGAATCTTTCTGGAGCGAAACTAAATCATTGAGTAGCGGGGGAGTGACATTTCTCAATGCCTGCGGCAACACGACATGTCGGAGCGTTTGAGTATGCGATAGACCCAGTGCGCGCGCGGCCTGCCATTGGGTTGGATTTACCGCTTCGATACCTGCACGAATTACCTCTGCGACATATGCGGTGTAGGTCAGAACTAGAGCAGTAGTACCTAAGAAGACTGCCGAAATGGGAAATCCTGGTAGTCGCAAGCCTGGGATTCCTAGTCCGACCAGAAATAGGACGAGTAAGAGAGGAAGGCCACGAAAGAGATCGGTATAGATGGTGGCAAGTAGTCGCAGTGGATAGAGCACAGGTGAAGTTGATGTTCGGGCAACAGCGACCAGAAGCCCAAGTATGAGAACTAAAGATTCGGCCATCACTAAAACTTTGAGATTGAGTAAGAGACCTTTAAGAACCGTGGGCAGAGCCTCTTTGGCGTAATGCGCACTGAAGAAGGCGGTTTTTACTCGTTCATAACCTTCTGCATTCATTACAACTAAGGTGAGGATAGAACCAACAATGAGCGTACTGAGAAGTGCAATCAGAATAGAACGGCGAGAGGCCCGACGCTTAGCCGCTTCACGTTGCAGCTGCAACGGAGACGGTTGATAAGCCATCGGACCTCTCACCTTTTTTCTGAGTACTTTTCTTCTGAGTACTTTAGCTGTTTCTTACCAGTTACTTGAGTACGGGTGCACCAGCAACCTGGGCTAGCCATTGCTCTGCAATCTTGGCAAGTGTTCCATCCTTACGGAGGGCATCAACAGCGGCAGTAACATCCTTGGTAAGCGGGCTTCCCTTGGAAAGAACCAATCCAAATTGTTCGCCGCCCGCTGTTGCTGGGAATTGGCCAACAATCTTTCCACCTTCAAGTTCAACCGCGGTGATATAGAAAGCGGTTGGTAGATCTACGATGAGGCCATCAATCTGACCATTTTGCAGAGCCTGCTTAGCTACATCATTGGTATCAAAGACCGAAGCCTCAGTTGTTGGCTTGATGATGTCGGTGATTGTTGAGTAAGACGTTGTACCCACCTGGGCGCCAAGTTTTGCGTTCTTGAGGTCGGCAATTGATTTTGCATTTGCAATCTTAGAGCCCGCAACTGTGATGACCGCCTGGGTGACATCGTAGTAACCGGAAGAGAAATCAACTGCTTGCTTGCGCTCTTCAGTGATTGACACCTCATTAATATCGAAGTCGAAGTTCTTGCAACCTGGTTGGAGTACTTTATTAAAAGGAACTCGCACCCATTCGACCTTATCTGCTGAATATCCAAGCTGCTTAGCTACAGCATAAGCAATCGCCGACTCGAAGCCCTTGTTATTTGATGGATCGTTATCGCTAAACCATGGCTCGTAAGCAGGATCATCTGTCGCAATTGTGAGAACGCCTTCTTTGATTTGCGGGCATTCTGCCGCGCTCTTTGATCCGCATGCGGTGAGAGCCAGCGATGCAACTGCTGCTATTGCAGCAAGTGAGAATAGTTTTTTCTTAGATAGAGACATATGTGCCTTTCAAAAGCGCTTGCCACGACGATTTGTCGCGACCGGGTCTGTTCTCGGATGGCACCCCACCGCAGGTGGAGGGTTGCCGATCAAACTGCCGAGCCAATTGTTTGATTCTCTTGACCTGCCTGAACCTTACCAATCGCTGCCAGACAAATAAAATCGCGTATCGTTCGCATATGCATCTTGAGTTAAATGGTACAAATGTCATCTCAGAATCTGAGCGTCACGGTGAACCGCGTTCGCTTTTCTGGCCTTGGTGCGGAGCCAATGTCTCACTGTTGGCATTAAGTTACGGCGCTTTCTTTCTCGGATTTGGCATATCTTTTGCACAGGCAACGGCTGCGGCAATCATCGGAACAGTTCTGTCATTTCTCTTGGTAGGAATAAGTTCGCTTGCCGGCAAGCGCAGCAATGCGCCAACGATGGTGATCTCGCGGGCATCTTTCGGTGTTCATGGCAATGTGGTTCCAGGTTTTCTCTCTTACTTAATCTTTGTCGGCTGGGAGACGGTCTTGGTTTCTTTGGCCACCCTTGCTACCGGAACCGTCTTTCAACGAGTTGGCCATTTCGATCGTAATACTGCGATGGTTGTAGGTTTTCTTATCGCTCTGTCACTCACGGTATATGGCGGGGTACTCGGCTTCCATGTGATTATGAAGCTTCAGAAGTGGATCACGATATTTACAATCGTGGCGACCGTGATCTATATCGGATTCACTATTGATGAAGTTCAGTGGAGTTCAGTCATTAATATGAAATCTGGCAGCATTGCTGGCTTTGTCGGAGCGCTAATATTTGGCGCAACCGGAATAGGTTTAGGTTGGGTCAACTCTGCTGCCGATTACTCGCGCTACCTTCCGCGAAGTTCTCAATCAAGATCGGTTATCGGTTGGACAGTGTTAGGCGCTTCGATTGTTCCTATTGTTCTCGTCATTTACGGCGCAGCTCTTTCAGCTAGCGATGCTGAACTATTTAACTCAATTTCCCAAGATCCAATTGGTGCGCTTACTCAATTGCTTCCTACATGGTTCCTCGTCCCCTTTGCTTTGATTGCGATTGTTGGTTTGGTTGGGGGAGCGATTCTCGATCTTTACTCTTCTGGCTTAACTCTTATCTCCATCGGTGTTCCGATAAAGCGCTACGTGGCGGCCAGTATCGACGCCTCCATCATGATTGCTGGAACTATCTATTT
>CAZMBG010000046.1:0-7873 GCA_964564615.1 uncultured Candidatus Planktophila sp. | reverse complement strand
ACTTCTACCTACAACGCTCGGCTCACTCCGACGATTCCAGGTATTACGGTCGATACTTCTACTGCAGGTCTTGCAATTTTGAGAATCGCCGATACTGCAAGTGTTGGAAGTTACTTAGAAACCTTAACCGTCATTGATTCAACCTCTGCCTATGTTGATTTTCCATTGACTATCAATATTCAAGGGCCACCAGCTTTACTCGATAGTGGTGAAATTTCCAAGAATTATCAAATTTTGAACCTTGATGCGGGCAACCGATCAAGCTATGCCGGAGTTGATGGAACTGCCTCAACCACAGCTATCTGGAATGACATTAGTGGCGCAAAGAAGAATGCCCTTACCGAAAATGCAACCGCGGTCAATGGCGCGCTGTGTAAAGCTGCGACTTTTTCGAGTGATTATGGCGGCTATCTCTCTTTTAATGGCACAAATACCTGTTACTACACTCCCTATCTTGGCTCGCAATTTACTAACTCTTACTCAGTGGAAGTTTGGGTGCGATCAAGTAGCACCTCCATTTCAGCCGGAACTCAAATAGTCAGCCAGATGTACAACACAGCTGGTGAACAAATTTCACTGGTAATCGGAGATTTGGATATTGGAAACGGCAAAATTTATGCCGGGTTTTATAGTGGAAATGGTTGGCGCTATGCCAACTGTGGAATAACTCCAGTTGCAAATACCTGGATGCATATCGTCGGTACCTATGATGGAACTAATTTGAGAACATACCTCAACGGAGTTCTGCAATGTTCGGCACCGTATGCCCTCTTTGGCACGGTCAATACCAAGGGTTATTTCATTGGAAAGCGTTGGGATAGTACGTACTTCTATACTGGAGACATCGGGCTAGTGCGTGCATACTCAGTTGCACTCACTGACACCCAAGTTGCAACTAATTTCAACGCTTCTTCCTATCGATTCCAAGCAAGCAATAAGACGATTGTGAAACCAACTCAAAAGTATGGCGCGCTCAATATAGAAACTTTCACTGTAACTTCGGGCGGCGATACCAAGACTATTTCATTTGCGGTAGGTAACCGCACCGGAATTAATTGGGATACCTCAACCGCCGGATCTCTATTCTTAACCGTTCAGGAGTCCTTAACGCCAGGCACTTATTACGACACAGTCACAGTAACTGATAACTACTCAGTCTCCACAAATCTGCCGATTAAATTCACAATTGGCTTAGCAGATACAGTCACTGTATATATCGATACACCGACAGCAGTGAACTACACCGGCAGCCAAGCAACTTTCCCAACCGCGCTCAGAATTTCTGGGTTGGTTTCGAGTGATACCGCCACATCTACAACAATCAATTACAAACCTGGCGGAACATCGTGTGCAACTGGTGGCGTTTGCAATGTGGGCGATATTGGTCCTGGCGGAGGCATTGTCTTTATTACACCATCCACTGCCGGTGGCAATGGGCGCTATTTCGAAGTAGCGCCAGCCAATTGGTCTGGCACGGATGATATGAGCACTGTGGCAACCTACTGTTCAAATAACACGAGCAACCTCGGTGCGACTCAAGTAGGTATTGGTTGGGGAGATACAAATACAGCCATAGCAAGGACGGCTTGTTTAGGTGGAGCGGTGGCAAAGGTAAACTCCTTTAATCAATCAAATTCCACCGGATATTCTGATTGGTTCATACCGAGCAAGAATGAGGCGATTGAACTTATTAAATATTCATCTCAGGTGGGGCTAGTCGCAGCTGGATCAAATTGGACTACCGGTACTTGGGGTTATTGGACCTCAACCGAAGCCAGCGCCTCGAGTATGAATTCAATTGGTCACGTAGGAGTCACCTTCAATGTGACCTCTAATGTCGATAAGAGCACCTCAACTCAGAACATGGTTCGACCAGTTCGAATGTTTACTGCTTGCTGGGCGGTGGATACTTGTACCTCTCTGAATACAACCACCAAACCGACAAATGCTGGAACATATGCAATTACGCCATCGGCGCTTTCTATGTCGGTGGGTTCACTTTCTAATTATGTGGCAGTCAGATATATACCTACGACAGCAACTATCAATAAGGTTGCCCAAGCAGCACAGATAGTTCCATTTACCAATCCAAATTACCCAGATACTTTTACCATCAATATGGGTGGCGGCAGTGGAAACGGTGCGCTGGTATACACAATTACTGGTGGTTCTGCGACCGGTTGCGCCCTTGATTACAAGAAGATTTACACGACTTCGCAAGGAACTTGCAATGTGCAAGTAGTAAAGCAGGCTGACCGCAACTATTTAGCCGACACCGCAACCGCTTACATCTACTTCTTTCTTTTTGTCGCAACTCAGCCAACCAATAATGTGGGTGGAGGATCAAATATCGGACTTAACGGCGCTGTTAATGTGGTGAAAGATGCGGTAGTAGCTCCTACCATTTCTAGCCTCAGTACATATAGCGCGTCTGTCGGAAATAGCATTCAAATAAATGGTGCTGGCTTCTACTTTGCCGACTCCAGCACAGTGCTGATTAAGTTCTGGCGAAATGTGCTGGCTACCACCTTCACCATCAATAGCGACACCATGATTACGGTGACGATTCCTGCGGGGGCGACAACTGGCCGAGTCCTAGTAGCAACGCCAAATGGTTCGGCCGTCTCTCAGTTGGTTCTCACCATCGCGTAGTAAGGAAATTTAGCCAATTCTTTGGCGCTTGACCCCCATTTAACTAGAATGCTCGTCTAATGAAGATGGCTCTTTTCCAACGCAGAATCGCACGCTCGCTGGTGACGATTCTCGGCTTTGCCTTCATTCAAACTGGAATTAGCTCACCTCAGACCTTTGCTGCCGGCGCTGCCCCAATTAAGCCAACAATTTCTTCCATCACATCAGATACATCGTCGATAACGGTGACAATGGTGACTATTGGAATCGATGCAACTCAATGGCGTTGGTCGGTTACTAAAGTTTCCGGAATCTCGTGCGCCAATTCGTACGGTGATGGAGTTGTGCAATCAACTGCATCACTCTCTTCAACTATTTCGATAACTGGCCTCACCAGCGATTGCACCTATTCAGTAAGAGTTGCTGGCTTTAACGGAGTTATTGGCGATTATGCGGAAGCGCAGAAGGTTGTTGGCCCGTACACAAATGGACTGTGGCAATATACAAAAAATGACAATGTAGCTACCGCATCAATGACGCGAGTACCTTTTACAACCGGAACTTGTAATATCGGAATTGTTTCAAGTATTAACGTCGATTTCGGAAACTCTAGCCCATCGGGTTGTAATGTTGACTCATTTACCGTCTATTGGGTTGGCTACATTAAAGCTCCCTATACCGGCACTATCACTTTTAAAAGTAGATCAGACGATGGCTTCTATTTAAATATTCAAGGACGCAACATCATTGCTGATCCCACTGAGCACGGTCCGGCAGCAGCAGGTTCATTTAACGGTACCGGAACGGTGGATATGGTTTCCGGTGAAGTTTATCGAATCGAAGCGTGGTTGCACGAAAATCAGGTTGGTGCAGGAGCATATCTAGATTGGCAATACACGGGTCAAACTCAAATAACTATTCCGTCCTCTTACTTTGCAACTGATCCCTCAGTCTTCTACGGAACTTGTCCACTTGGGTTAGCTCCACGATGTGCTGCCGATTCGGCTTATCAAATTAAGCAGGCTACTGGTACCAATATGGATGGCAACTATTGGATTATGGTCAATGGCACTCCCACACTGATTTATTGCATTATGAACTCTGCTATGTCTGGCGGTGGCTGGATGATGGCGATGAAAGGTAAGACTTCAAACTCAACTTTTGGTTATGCCTCTTCGTACTGGACGAACACAACTCAGCTCAATGATTCCTACCCAGAACGCTGGAAAACTGGAGATACCCAACGCGATATCGATGCTAAATACGGGGTCTTTAGCTACAACAAGGGCAATCAGATTATGGCCCTCTTTCCGCAGCAGACCACTTATGCAGGTGGTGCGGTTAGTTCTCAAAATGCGAATTATGGATTTTCTTGGATTGAAACCACCACTGCAGGTAGACAGTGGACTGCGAGTGATGGCGACTCTTACAACATTAATCTGAGTGGCTCAGGCGGCCCTAATGGAAGCTCTTGCGTCACTACTGCCACAACACTTACTAATTTATTTACCAATTCAAATCGCTGCGCATTTCGAGTAGTTTCAGCCACATACTCAGCGTCTGAATCACCATACTCCGCAATCGGTGATGGCCTCTTTTATTCTCAAGCTTACATTCGATTCTTCGGAATTAATTACGGATCCAATACCTCTAACAATATGGCTCTTGCTCGGTGGGGATTTGGTTGGAATGAAAATAATGCCACCTTTGAAGGTTCTAACGATGGTACTGGCGGAATAGGACTCGCGTATCAGTCGTATTCAGTGACTACTGGCTCGATTAATGGCTGCTGTTCTACTCAAGCTGGAATTTCTGGTTCCACAAATGGATCATCGACCAATATTCCTTTTGAGATGTATGTGCGTAATTCAGTCACAACTTCAGTCACCGGAAATAATCTTCGAGTAGTAAGCAAGAAGACCTCATCAACCACTCAAGGAACTGGATACACTGCAAGTGGAACAAATGGCTCAAATACTTTTCGCTTGAGTCCTATGATTGAAGGCTTTAGCGTCAACTCTTCTACTGGTGCAATTACGGTTTCAGAGAACGTCGCAATTGGTACTTACTACGAAACTGTCACGGTAGTAGATTCCAATGGCGTATCAGGGTTTAAGCCGGTTACTATTCAAGTAGTTTCAGACTCAACCGATACTGACACTGCACTCACCTTTGATGGTTCTTCGCAATATCTTGCAACTTCTGCAACGATGAACTTGACGGGGGATATGACTATTGAAGCGTGGCTCAAACCGGCCACTACTTGTTCACAAGGAACCAATAACAGTGCGGTCTTTTGGGATAGCTTTGTAATTTTTTGCCAGAGTTCATATTGGTGGACATCTTTTCGAGATTCGGCTGGAGCTTGGAACGGAGTTCAAAGTGCTCAACGAGTAATTCCGGGAGCCTGGACTCATATTGCGGTCGTTCGTTCCGGCACTACCGCCTATATGTATATAAATAATGCCCAAGTAAAGGTCTATACAAACTCTGCATGGGTAGATAACTGGACCTCGTCATCGATATATGCAACTGCATCAACTTTTAGAATTGGTGGATCCACTGGAGCTGGCCAATACTTCAATGGCGCAATCGATGAAGTAAAAATTTGGGATTCTGCTCGTACTCTTTCGCAAATTTGGACTGGCGCACATAGTTATGAGAACTTAACCAGTTCAAACCTCATCGCCTATTGGGATTTTAATGAAGGCACAGGTACTTCAGCAATTTCACGTGCACAGAGATCTGATTCCACCTATAACTTCTCACCAAACAACTCTCAATGGACGACCATTGCAACTACTGCAACATCTGGCCCATACACTGTTGTCACTGTTCCACGCACAATCATCAACAGTATTGGTGGTTGGAGGGCGCCCGATTCCATCACAGCAATCACCGCACTTGTTCTTGGCGGCGGCGGCGGCGGCGGTGGTGGATACGAGGCCGGTGGCGGCGGCGGCGGTGGATTCATAGAAACCCAAGTTGCCATCACTCCAAAATCAACATACTCAATTAAAGTTGGTATTGGAGGGCGTGGTGCAGTGAATCCATTAACGGCCCAACCAGGTGACACATCTACCGCATTTGGAATTAATGCAATTGGCGGTGGTTCGGGCGCAATAGAATTTAATTACAACTCAACCAATATTCAGTATGCAGCAACGAGTGGTGGTTCGGGTGGTGGAGGATCTTGGGGAAGTTACCTGACCGGCGGCGCTGGTGTAAGTGGCCAAGGCAATACGGGTGGAAGCTCTTCAAATCTGGAATATCCCACATGTAACCCATCAGCATATGTAGGCGCAGGTGGCGGTGGAGCTGGTGGCACTGGATTTGCCGCCGCATGTACAAAAGGTGGAAATGGCGGCGCTGCCAAACTCTCGGCAGTTACTGGTACTTATCTCGGCGGAGGTGGAGGTGGATCCCTTCGCTCTGCCACAACGACATCACATCGCGGATTAGGTAGCAATGGTGCCGTCAGTAATGGTGGTGATTCGGGCTATACCGATGGCGCGGCAGTTGGCGCAACTGGCGGCGCAACCTACGGAAATCCTGGTACTGGTACAGGCGGTGGTGCTGGTCTTTCAACTTTAGGCACAACAGGATTTGGAGCAGATGGGGGATCAGGTTTAGTTGCCTTCCGATATATCACCGCGCTGAAACCGAGCTTTACCCCACCAACCAATGCATATCTCAACGTCGGAATGACTGAAACTTTCACGACTAATATTGCAGCAGATAGTGCAACTGTTGGCCTTACTCGATCCTTCCGATGGGAATCTTCGACAGCTGGAGTTAATGGAACCTTCTCGGTTATCAAGCAAGGCACTGGTGCTGCTAACGCCTTCTTCTCCTGGATTCCAACGGATACTTCTACATCGGGAAGTAATTACGTATATCGAGTCATAGTTACTGATTCAGATACCGCTGGTTTGTTCATTCAAGATACTTCCACGGCTGTATATGCAACAATAAATAAAGCGCTCGTATTTACCGGAAAATCAACGGTTACGAAATCTGTCAATATCTCAAAACAAGAGACTTACACCGTCTCCTTTGGTACGCCAACCTACACCTACTCGCTTTCGCCGATAAGTAATAACTTTTCCCTTGACACGTCCACGGTTGGCTCGCCAAAACTTAAGATTTCAGATACTGCGACAGTAGGTACTTACTACGAAACTATTACAGTAACCGATTCGGTAAGCGCATCAGTTTCAATACCACTTACCATCATTATTAGTCCACCGCCATCGTTCGGGGCATCAGCGGCTACGGTTGATACCGGCACCGTGCTATACCTTGATCCAGGAAATGTGCAGAGCTACTCTGGATCCGGAACTACGTGGACCGATCTTTCAGGTAGAAATCTGTCCACGACACTTGCCGCAAATATGTCCGGAAAGTTAACTGGAGCAACATATACATCGTGTTCCGCTCCAACGTATTCCAGTGCAAATGGGGGAGTCTTCGACTTTACAAGTACTTCGACGAATCTCCAATGCGCTTACGTTGCAAACTTTGGACTCCAAAACTCATTTACTTTGGAGATGTGGTTTAAACGCCGCGGCACACAAAACACGTGGACCTCAATGGTGTGCAATCCCTACAACGCATCGGGTTACAAATTAAATCTCTGTCTATTTTGGCTAAATTCCACGACCTTGGTAGGTGGAATATTTAACGGCTCAGCTTGGGGCACCACCACTGAAGTCACGATTCCCGATGCCACGTGGACCCATGCCGCTCTAACCTACAATGGCACAACCCTTAAATTGGTAATTAATGGTGATACTTCAACCAATTACTCAGTAAATCCATCAGTTGATTTTTCTACCGGAAGCATGGATCCGGGAGTTGGTTTGGTAATCGGACGTAAATGGGATTCTGATTCAGGTTTTAATGGCTCGATTGGTTTGATTAGGATCTTTAATCGCGTACTTACTAATGCTGAAATTGCGAGCGACTACAATGCAACCAAGGGTAGGTTCCTTCTCACTTCGAATAAACAGACGCAAAGTAAAAAGTATGGACCTGCTTACACAGATACTTATACAGTTACGGCCGGATCTGAAACCATAACGGTCACCAATTCAAATTCGGCTCTAACTTCAGTCAAATATGACACAAGCACAGCACGCAGTATTGTTTTAAGGTTGACCGAAACTATTACCCCTGGCACTTATTACGACACCATCACAGTTACTGATATTTACGGATCTAATACTCGTTTACCTTTGAC
>CAZMBG010000045.1:5061-7933 GCA_964564615.1 uncultured Candidatus Planktophila sp. | reverse complement strand
TATCGACCGTAATACCTGGAATCGTCGGAGTGAGCCGAGCGTTGTAGGTAGAAGTGCCCAAGGTAATAGTGAAAGTTTCACTTCTTGTGACATTGATGGTCTTATTGAGCACGAGGCCAGCTAATGTTTTTGTAATCACCATAGCCGGATTGATGGTTGCATATACCGCGGTCGAGGTATCGACAATGAATAAACCTGCAGTATCTGAATCGGTTACTACTACTCGATATAGGTAGTTGCTTCCTGTTGTAGAAGTATCTGTCGGTATCCAACTAAACGCAGCATTGGCCGCGCCGGTGCCTTGCTTGATTGCAGAGAAGGTTCCATTTATACCTGCCGTAGTTGACTCCCAACGAAAGGTTCGAGTAAGGCCAGCAGTCGCGCTATCAAGTGCGACGTTTGTTGTGAAGGTCTCTGGCCAACCAACATCGACAACCACATTCGTCGGATATGTGAAGGCAGGCTTCAGTGCCGTTATATATCGAATGATTACAACTCCAGAACCACCATTTCCGGCATCAACTCGTGCGGCGGATGCACCACCACCGCCACCTCGGTTAGCTAAAGCACTACTTCCTTTTGTGGTGGTTGTATTTCCGCCACCATTTCCAGCCCCTGATCCTCCGAGTCCACCGGCAGAGCTGTAACCACCACCACCTCCACCACTTCCGTAAATAACGGCGGTCGTACTTACTGAAGATGTTATACCTGTTCCACCAGCACCAGCTGTGCCACCACTGGTTGATGTACCAGCACCGCCAATACCTGATGTACCAGATGCGGTTGTGATTCCAGCTGGCGAGGTAACTACCGAAAAGGTACTTCCCTTATTTCCACCGGCAACCGTACTGCTTCCAAAAGTAGAAGATTGACCATTGGTTTGCGCATAGGTTGGCGTACCAGCGTTATCAGCACCTTGACCACCAATTCCACCTTGTCCAACCGTGACCGGTATATATCCAGAAATAGGAGTGATGTTGGTCTGCAATACACCGCCACCAGAGCCACCACTACCTGAGTTCCAGCCACCTCCACCACCGCCGGCGACAATTAAAGAAGTCACCGCTGTAACTGAATCGGGGCTCTTCCAACCACCACTCTTATTAATAATGGTTCGCGGAAAAGTTACGACTGTATAGGGCCCGGAAGTAGAAGTAGTTGCAACAGGCATGTAGTTATTTGTACCTGCTGAAACAAAATTTGAGTTATACGAACCGGCATAACCTAAATTGTGAAGTTTTGTAGTTGATGATGCTGCTGAGCGATTAAAATCAAAGTACATCATAAGATTTGGATCTGTTGGATCACTGGAGTGCATATCTGAAGCAATTTGTGCCTGAGTTCTAAAAGTTTTCCAAACCTTTATCTCGTCGAGATATCCGTAGTAACGAGCACTACCACTTCTTGCTCCAATATAAGTCCAGGTATCATACGCATAGACAACGTCGGTCGATCCACCGCAAGCTAATGTTGCTCGATATGGATTTCCGGATTTAATAAAGACCAATTGCCCATCAAGATACGCCTTCAGCGATCCATTAACGCAGGCTGCTGATTCTTTGGTGATAGCAAAGTGATGCCATTCTCCACTAGGAAGTTTGACCCCGGTATCAATCCACTCCCAAGCAGAGTTATAGCCATAGAGCGCATACCACAACGTTCCGTAATAAATTCTCGTTACTAATTGTGACTCATGGCTATAGATTGGGCATTCGGTGTTGCCGTCACAATATGCATTTGGATTGACCCAACCTTCCACAGTGAATGTGTCGTTAATATTATTTCCCATACCGTACTGGGCGTAGTAATACTCTCCTGCTGACATATAAACGGCGGTATCGGTTTCAGACCCTGTAGAGTCAATATCTAGTGTAAGTCCATATATTCGCGCCAAGTAATTCTCCATGGCGCGAATTTCGCCATTCGACAATTCGCGGTTAAAGACGATGACATCTGTCATTTGCCAGTCGCTGGGTTCGGTGGAGTAGTTATTGACACCCAAACCAGTTGGTCCCGATGCCCCGCTCACATTTGTGGTGTCGACGTTATATGCCACATCTTTACCGTTGGCTCGATACATCTTTGTTAAATCTGTAGAGAGTAGCCACTTATATTGAGTTGCAACTCCAGTTGGAGTGAGCCAGTTATTGTTGTGGTGCGCGACTCCATCATTTCCAGTGTTATAAAGACCGGTCACATAGTTGCTGCCACTTGCTGCAATTGCACGACCAAATGTCGTTCCACTTCGTGGGTATCTTGCGACGTGGAATATTGTGTAATTGGAGAGCGTTCCAGCAATTAAAGTTGACTTATCTCCCGTACCACCGGCAACAATGAGATTGCTCTTTGTGGAACCTGTCGTAAATCCTGAGTCAGTTGTGCCTTGAGTAGTAATTGTTGGACTACCTGTAACGGCAGCAGCGCCGTAAGTTCCGCTTGAATCAACCCATCCTTTTCGCGACGAATCTAGCATTTGCAATGAATGAGGTGTCCATCGACCTGCGAGTGCAGACGTCAACGCAGCAGGAAATGCATCTGCCGAATTTGTAGCGTAGCGAATCAAAATAACGCCAGATCCACCTTTGCCACCGATGAGACGTTGGCCGCAACCAGAGCCAGCAACTCCGCCGCCGCCGCCACCACCGGTTCCATTTGTTCCATTAGATCCTTGATACACAGTGGGTCCGCTTACATAGGCGCCATTTCCGGCGCCACTCGCACCTTGTGCTGCAGTGATATTTGTACACGTGGAAGGTCCATACAATCCACCACCGCCGCCACTTCCATATTGGTTTTGGGATCCATAAAACCAATTTGCGATACCAGTCTTGCCTGCACCTCCAGCAACTCCAGCAGTACCGCCAGAGGAAGT
>CAZMBG010000045.1:0-4961 GCA_964564615.1 uncultured Candidatus Planktophila sp. | reverse complement strand
CGATACCAGTCTTGCCTGCACCTCCAGCAACTCCAGCAGTACCGCCAGAGGAAGTTCCACCTAATCCACCTGCAAATGCACCATTTTGAATGGAAGGTGCGGCAGTGACAGAAGAGGTAGGGCCATTGGCCGAACCATTACCGCCAAGCGCGTAATAGAGAGTGCCAGTCGAAGTAATTACTGTGGTGGAGTCACCGTTAAATGCATTGGATGTAAAACCCCAATTGCCAGCTCCTCCGCCGTAGCCATTCTTGAGAGTTAAATTGCTACTTGGCGTTACTGCGACATTCATACGCAGTAACGCTGAACCACCGCCTCCACCAGGGCCTCCATCGCCAGCTCCGCCAGCTCCGCCGCCAACCAAGAAGAGATCGAGTACCGATACTGATGCGGGCACAGTCCACGTGCAGTTACCGGCATAGGTGACTTTTACTATGGTGTAAATATCAGATGTTGCATTTTCAGTTGCACACGGTGTAGTTGATGAATAAATAAAGTCATAGGTAACAGAACCTGCGCCATTAGGAGAGACATAGGTATTTGATGTCGAAGATCCACCTGGAGCTAAGAAATTACTTCCTGCAGATCCACCATATCCACGACATTCGCCGCCAGCAGGTCGTGTCACCGCACCAGCTTGACCGCCATACCAGCCGCCACCGCCGCCGCCAGATCCACCACCGTCGGTATTTCCGCATGTTCCACCATTGCCACCGGTTGAACCAACGGTAGAACTTCCATTATCTGCAAATGAACCTTGCCATGCGGTGGCAACTGCGCCAGATCCACCACCACCGCCGCCACCGCCGCCAGCAATCATGGCAACTACTTCATTAATTAAGATGATGGAGCCACCGCCGCCACCACCGCCGCCGCCGGATGAACCGCCGCTTCCAGCCGGTCCGCCAGCTCCGCCGGCGAGGTACATAGATGTAGTGAGGGTGCCATTCACGGTCACTGCAGGTGAAAGAGTGAAAGAGTTGTTTGGAATTGATCCTGTTCCGCCACTACCACCTGCAGCAGCACTCAAACTACTGACACCATTTCCGCCAGAGGCACCTGGGTATAGCGAGATGCGATCTCCTGGTTGCACCGAAAATGTTGCCGATACCGAACCAACGTTAGATGAGCCAGTACCCAGCGCAGTGGCATCCGACCCTCCGGTTCCGCCTTGCGCGCCTCGTGCTGTAAGCGTTACGGAAAATACTCCAGCTGGAACAACTACAGATGTGCCCGATGTATATGAGGCGTAATCGATAGTGACAGCTTTCGCGTCAGGAGTGGAAATTTTCGGTACCACAACCGGTGCAACCACGCTTTGAAGAAATCCGAGAGCCAGGACGGTCACCAAAGAACGCGCAATCCTGCGCGAACTTAAGAAACGTTGCACTTGGCTTACTCCCGGCTCTGGTTAGGCGGGAATTCTAATTGAGGCTACTAGTGCAAGCCAAACTCCGACCTGTTTATTAGCCGTTGACTACCACGATCGGCGTATATATCCCCGGTGATGCCGCGGCCCCATTCTGATTAGAGACCAAGATGCGGCCTGTAGTTGCCGCCAAAGGCTGCATCGCCCAAATGAGGGTGTCACTCTTAATAATAAATTCATTGGAAGCCAGCACAACATTGCGCCAGAACTTGATAGTTGTATTTGCGTTGGTGGATGCCGAGAAGCCAGCGCCATTAATCGCCACAATATAGGTGGCATCTCCCGAAGAGCCGACGCTGGTAATAGTAGGGGCCGCATTTGGATCGCGAGTAATGGAAACTTCCGAATTGAGCCCGATACTAGATCCACTTCCTGTAACCGGAACAACAACTGGGATGTATGTGAGAAAGTAAACCCAAGCGCTTACCGTTGCAGTTTCGTAATTTTGGGACTGAGCTTTTGTCGCAGTGACATAACAAGTGCCGACCGAAGTTACGGTGATGGTATCTCCAGAAAGCGTGCACGTAGTGCCGCCACTTGCAGTAACCGTTTCAGTAACCGCACCAGTTCCTGATCCACCAAATACCAAGATTGTGTAGGGGGTTCCGACTAATCCAGAATATTGAGCTAAAACTAGATTAGATTGCGTTGCTCGATTTACTCTAAAGCTTCCAAATTGATAATTCACGCCGAGATATCTATCTAGGTTTCCGGAAGTCAATGTTAAAGCATCCGCTCGCACAGTATAGGTGTCAGCATTTACGGGCAAGACGGAACTAAATTGAGATAGATCATCATTCTGAGAAAATGCGCGAATTGGCCGGACGTAGTACATACCGGGCTTACTTGATAAAGCAGACACGCCGGTAGCAGCATTAAGTGCGAAAGCATTAGTTCCAGTTGCAGTGTCGTTTACTGTCCAATAAATATACGATGTATTCAAGGAAATTCTGCTTCGCTGTGCGTACATCTGTGCAATTTCAAGTACGGTCGGAAGATACCAATCACTCTTACCTCCTCCAGAATATTGTGTTGCCATCTTCACAGCGCCACCAGTACATGAATCAGCAATGTTGTAGCTGTAGAGTTTTCCTGCACCAATGGCAGTATTCGATGCTCCTCGATAAGTGGTGTAAGCGCCTGCACCTCCAGTACACCACGAGGCAGCAGGTTCAGATCCTGAATACCACGTTGAAGGTGCAGCCTCTAAATACTGACCCCATGATTGTTTACTGCCTGCATCATAAAAAACTACGCCCCCGCCAGGCCCAATATCTCCGATGGCACACGCTCCGCCCAAGGCACACGACCTTGTTGCAGAAGCGTAAGAAAAGGTTGCCGAATTAGCGGTTGTAGTGTCGCTTAGCACAAGTCCAGAAACTGAAATTTTCGGGTTTACCTGTATGGAATTTCCGGAGTATGTGAAAGGAGTGATTGCATTTATCGTCACGGTCAAAGCATTCGCTTTTTCAAAATAAGTTGATTGAATTGCCGAGGTCGACGTCTCATAATTTGCGCCACGCCCTTTAGTGGCCGTGTAGTAACAATCTCCTATTGAGTCGAGAGCGGTAAGCACCGCCCCTGAAAATGAGCAAAGTGCAGGAGTCGAAGTCGAAAATGTAAGTGTTCCTTCCGCGGTTCCGGAATCTACTGTAGCTGCAAGCGTCGCGCTAGACCCGTACTGCAGCGAAAGCGGCGAGGTTGTAATTGTTGTCGATCGAGTAGCTCTATTGATAGTCAGTGTGCCGGTAGTTATGGTGACAGTTTCATAACTACTTGCATTGCTTAATGTGTATACGGGATTAATCGTGAATGAGCCAGCAAGAATAGGTCTAGTGCTTAATGAATAAGCGGTGCCATCATTGGCCGTACCGCTGTACTGATAACTGGTGACAGTGAATGAATCGGTCGATACCAATCCGGTTGTGGTAAAGGTATCTATGTAGGTCAAAGCTGAGGCCGTATAAGTGTCATTGCGTGAGCTGACAATTATGGTCACTGTATCGGCCTTTGACACCACTATCGTTATCGGCAAAGTGGTAGTTGCAGATTCTTCATCTGATGCTGTAATCGTGTCATAGTAAGTACCTGCAATCAAACCTGCACCGACTGTAACTCTAGCCATATTTACCGTTGATGTATCCCAGGTGATATTAGTTTTCGCAGAGCTTGTGCGTTTGAATGTCTTGTTGCCTGTGCCAAGAGTTGCAGTAAATGTATCTGTCCGCGTAAGCCCGTATTTTTTGGCTGCATAACTTCCGCTAATACTTATTCGAGCATTGATGATCAGGTAAACACCAGTGCTGGTATCTGAAATTGTCGATCCGCCAGCAGTATCTGTAATCACGACTGCGTATTGATAGCGAGATCCACTAGTCGTAGTCTCGAGCGTTGTAGTTGTGTAGCTCTCAGTTAAGAATCCGGTGCCAGAGCTGATAGCAGTCCAAGTGGTTCCGGTATCAGTTGAATAAATCCATTTATATGCACGCGTCATCCCATCAAGCGGTGTACCAGTTACCGAGAAGGTGTATGTCAATCCGGCTGTTGTTGTGTCATTGCTTGGGCCGGTAAATGAAGGCTTTGCTGTACTTAACCATTTAACAATCACGACGCCTGATGCGCCCGATCCACCTGATACATCAGCGCTACTTCCAGAGAAGTAGCCCGCACCTCCACCACCTGATCCAGAGTTAACTGATGCGTCTGCGGGAACAACCAGCGCTTTAGTTCCTGCAGTCGCTGTTGTTATTCCTCCAGCACATGTTCCTGCAGCGCCGCCAGCCGAACCGCTGGCGAAGTTTCCTATTCCACCGCCACCGCCTGCTGCATAACAGATTGTTGAACCGCCGATGGGATCTAACTGTCCTGCGCCACCGTTACCAACAGCGTTATTTCCAGATGGAGTGCCACCAGCACCACCAGCACCACCACCGCCACCTGCAGGGTAGTAACCAGAAGCTGCACCAAATGAAGTTCCACCAGAATTACCTAAGCCATATCCATAGGTTGAATTTTGAGTGCTTGCCGTTGCAACAGGGTTAGTTCCATCTAAATATGCGGTGCTGCCACCTGCCGAACCACCCGCAAGACCCACGTGATCACTATTGGTTCCTGATGTCGTGTTGTAACCACCACCACCACCGCCACCTAATAATGTATAGCTTGTTCCGACAACAGTGTTCTGCCCTGAATTTCCTTGAAATTGACTTGTTGTAGCAGAGAATCGACCTGCGAGCCCACCTTGTCCCACAGATATTGCAATCGTGGATGATGGGGTTAACGTTTCTTGCGCGCGGTAGAGATAACCACCAGCACCGCCACCACCGCCAACACGCGAACCACCACCACCGCCGCCGCCAATGGCAAGCAGAGATACGTTTGAAACATTGGATGGAACTTTCCATCCTCCAAAGGCAGTCAAATACGATCGTGGAAATTTCACTACTGTGTAACCGGCGACTGATCCGCTATCGACAATTTTTACATCGCTCCAGGTCGGAGACCCGTTTAGTCCTAAGTCGGTTGCCGATGT
>CAZMBG010000044.1:0-8140 GCA_964564615.1 uncultured Candidatus Planktophila sp. | reverse complement strand
GAAGATAACTTTGGAAGAGTGATGAGTTTTGAAATATGGCTTGAATCCTTGGAATTTGCCGATGCCCAAATTTCAATTGGAATGGTTTTACCAGAGAGAGCTCTTGGGGCCGCGATAGTGAAAGTCGCCACGCCATCTGATATTTCAGCTTCGAGTTTGCGCGCTGACGAGTAACCTAAATCAGGTGCGAGTAATAAGACTTTATAACCGTCAAGCGAATCGTAATCATCCTGGAGTTTCACTGAGATAATTAAATTTGCACCTTTCACGGAAGTTGAATAATTCTTGGGAACTTCTGGTGCCAGCTTCTCCTCTGGTTGGGTGGTCACGGGTGAATCATCGATAACTTCACCATAAATCTTAAGGCCAGTTGCTCCATCGCGTCCCGAAAGATCGTTGTACTGAACACCCGTACCATTAAAAAAATGAATTCTTATGGAAGTTGAGGACTTGATAGATGGATACGAATTCATAATTTCACGATCAAAAGTAATTCTTGAAGCGCCTATAGATCTAGATGCAGGGATTGATATCCAACTATTAGTGTTAGACATAGTGATAGCTGTTTGATATCCCGGCTGACCAGTTATTTTGAAATTTCCACTTCCAGATCCAATTGGATAACTCAAGGAGTCATAAGTAACTGCTGTGATTTTTATTAGTCTGTTTTGTGCAGGTGTGAGTGTAAATTCAAAGTAGTGACCCATATCAACATAAGTTAGTGTACTTGATCTAAATGGAAATACATTTGTATTGCCTGTCCCGTCGCCACCTACCTGTTTCAAACTGCTAACTTGAATATCTTTGCTGACATTAATTGCAGGTAGTACGGAACTGGAATTCAAAGTACCCACTGGCAAATACTGAGCTAGTAATTTGTCTTCGGAAGGCGTAGTGGTCACAAATTTCTCGGCCCAAGAAGTATCACATATTGCACGAATACCATCTAGTGCTGAGCTAACAAATCCATCGAGCCCAATTAAGAATGATTGCTTGCCATCTACTTCAGGGCATACTGTGCTTTTATTGAATTGGAGTTTTGAATATATAGATGTTGTTGAAACCAAGATAATTTTTCCGGAGTTCACTTCAGCACATATTGGAGAAGCTTCACGTATATAGGTATACGTTGCCAAAGTTAAACCAATTAACATAGAAGCTTGTGGACACTTTAATGTTACTTTCTCCAAACCTGATATGTTTGAAGATAAAAAAGTGAGAGGTGAAAAGCGCAAAGACTCGCTATTGTTTGGTACTGGAGTATTAAGACACTCCAGTTGAAGAAAACCTAAGCTAGCCTTCGAAGATAAAGGGTTTTTATCAATTGTGATTCCTGCGCCAGCGTAGCCAGAGGGACACATCATTGTTCTTTTGTTACCCTGTGAAGATGGGTGAATGAGGCTGCCATAAACCTGTTCGGCTTGCGCGCTTTGGCTATTTACAGTAAATGACAAGAGGGTGAAGATAAAGACAGAAAACAATCTAATGATTCTCTTCATAAAGACCACCCTTTCCTTGAAGAACCAATTATCGCACGCGCCGAGATTTGGGCTTATTGGTGGATGGTCATGGACAATTAAAACTACGTATTAGCGAGGTAAGACTGTAACGGTAAAGTCATAGCGGAAGTCATAATTTGAACTTGTCGTACCGGATACGTAGTAATTAACCGATCCAGGCTGTGCCGCTTCTTGTCCGGTGACAACAATTGTGTCGAAGTCTTTTCCGCAACGGGCATCGCCTTTAATAACCTTGGCTGTAACTGGGCCAGCCGAGCTTGCACGACTAGTGATGTTCTTGACGCTCAGAGATGAAGCAACTACGCCTTGGTCACAGACAAACATCACAAATTTAGTACCGGTTCCTGTTTGCGCCTTTGTCTCACCAGATACCAGTGCAGACCAGTCATACTGAACTGCAGTTGGTGAAGCAACCGGTGCTTGGGGAGACTTTTTACCGCTTGGCTTCAGGATCATAAAACCACCAGCAATGAGAACAAAGATTGCAATTCCTGCGATGATGGCTTTGTTATTGGATGGTTGCTGAGTCTTTGCTGCTTCAGCTTTCTTGGCTTTTGCCTCTTCTTTAGCTTTCTGTTTTGCAACAGCAGCAGCTTCCCGCTCTTTGGCGCGACGTTCTTCTTCAGCTTTGCGCGCCGCTTCTTTCTCTGCTCGAAGCTTTGCTTGCTCTTCTCGCTCCTTATCGATTGCTGGAGTACGAGGAGTTTTTTCTGCAGCCTTCTGTTGTGATGCGCTCTTACCCGAACCTCCGCGCGGACCATCACCTAATTTCTTCAACATCTGTGACGCGGTTTTTCTTAATTGCGGATCTTTGACCAAGAGTGGAGTAATGATCTCTATCTGAAATTCTGTTAGCGCGCTGATATCTGGTTCTGATACCAAAATAGTGTGCATAACAGCACCGACTGAAGAATCCTCAGCTCCCCAAGGAGTTTTACCGGTTGCGGCGTACATCAAAGTTGAACCGGCGGCAAAGTTATCTACGGCAGTTGTAATTTGGCGACCAAGGAATTGTTCTGGTGCAAGCCATGCGGGGGTGCCCGCGACCATTCCGGTGCCGGTCAGAGAGGTTGCATCGTTTGTAAATGAAATTCCAAAGTCGATTAACTTTGGCCCAGTTTTTGCCAACAAGATATTAGATGGCTTGATGTCACGATGCACGACTCCTACTGAGTGAACCGATGCAAGAGCAGATAAGAATCCCTTTGCAAAATCTAACCAAGCTTGACCGGTAAGAGGACCCTCTTTTTCAATGAGCGTCTTCAAACTTGGACCATCAACATAGTCGGTTGCAATCCACGCTGGATTACCAGCAACATCCGAT
The DNA here is from genome assembly GCA_964564615.1 of uncultured Candidatus Planktophila sp. GTDB lineage: Bacteria > Actinomycetota > Actinomycetes > Nanopelagicales > Nanopelagicaceae > Planktophila. The sequence goes on along the minus strand of CAZMBG010000044.1, from coordinate 5,296 downwards.
CCAACGATTTCGGCCACGAATTCGCTCTTAACTCTTTGCAAGGTATCTACCTCACGAGCCAAGCGAGTTCTGCTTGCTGGGTCTTCAAGTAGGAAATCTCGAACTACTTTGATGGCGGCGGCGCGAGTTCCATTGGTTCCCATGTACACAATTCCCATGCCGCCAGAACCAAGGCGGTTGACGATTTGCCAGGGACCTATTTGTTCGGGGTCACCACTACGCAAACGTTCCATAGGCTAATTCTGCCACGACTTAATAGTGAATATGTCGAGCCTGAAGGTGGTCATCCACGTAAAGACCAAAGAATCGTTACTTTTTCTTCGCTAAAACCAGGTAGCAAATCGTCAAGAAAATCAAAGACATTGCGACGACCACCAATGAACCTTGGTTAAGTGTTGAAATCTCGTGCTTCCAACGCTCGATGAGATCCACATCTTGGATTCGAGAGATGAGCGTTAAATTGATGGACGCTGCAAAAGAATTCATCGACCAATAGCTTGGCACTAGTGGAGAAATAAGCGCGATGAGACCTTCATTCTTACCCGGCAACGCCCCCGACAAAACGACTTGGGTCATAGTGAGTCCAACCAAAATCGGCATAGCTTGTTCGGATGACGAGAGAATTGAAGAGATCAATAGGCCAAGGCACATCGACGTTACGCCAAGTAAAATCACAATACTTAAGATTTCTAAGTAACTGTTTGCAAATCTTAATCCAGTCTCAGGCAGAGGGCGATTGAAGAGAACTATCGCTGTAAAAATCACTGACTGAATAGTGGTAATTACTCCCAGTACTAAAACTTTAGAAATCAGGTAGGTGCCCGTGCGTATACCGACGCTCTTTTCTCGGACTCTAATTGGGTTCTCTTTTACTATTTCTTGAATAGCGGTAGAAATTCCAATAAATACGGTTCCAAGAATCAAAATCATCAAGTTAGAGCGTGCAATAGGGTTTACAAATCTTCCACCTCTAATAGGCGCACCAGGCCCGAGTCCAAACTCGCCTGCAGTCGCATAACAAATCAATCCAATTAATATTGGTATTCCAGCAAGTAGCCCCAAGTAATATCGATCTGAAGCAATAACGCGTAGATATCGCGTACTGAGAGTTATGAGCTGTTTTATCCAAGATTGTTTCTTAACTTTTTCCTGAGGGATTTCGGTTGTGGGAGAAGTGACACCCGATCGTTTTTTGGTCGATAAGAGAAGAGCTTCCGAACTCGAGAGAGCTCGGAAAACTTCCGCCCAACTATTTTTTCCTAGCGCAGTAAATACAGTTGACGATGGGCCTGCGTAGGCGATGCGGCCTCCTGAAGCAAGCAGAATGACGTTGTCGCAGAAATTTAAATTGTCTACCGAGTGAGTTACGAGTACAACGGTTTGGCCATCATCAGCCAAGTTGCGCAAAGTCTCCATAACGTGCGCATCGAGCCCTGGATCAAGCCCAGATGTCGGCTCATCAAGTACCAAAATGGACGGCTTAGTCAGGAGCTCTAATCCAATTGATGCGCGCTTGCGTTGACCGCCGGAGAGTTTGTCGATGCGCAGATCGGCACGTGGAGTAAGTTCCAACTTCTCCATAACTTCTTCAACACGATTGCGACGTTCTTCGGCTGAAGTTTCGCTTGGGAATCGAAGAGCTGCGCCGTAAGTAAGGGCTTCGCGAACAGTGAGTCGGGTATGCAAAATATCTGCTTGTGGCACCAGACCAATACGTTGGCTGAGATCGCCGTACTCCTTATGCAGGTCGCGCCCACCAATCAGAATTTGGCCCTTGGAGGGTTTTGTTCGACCGGTGATTGCATTTAACAAAGTCGATTTTCCAGCGCCAGATGGGCCAACAATCGCAGTCAGCGAACGAGGGCCGAGGTGGAAATTAATATCGTTCAATAATTCGCGGTTGCCTACTGAGAAATGCAGATCTTTGGCGACGATATCTATTCCTTCTACACCAATCGGGCTTTCTAAGCCATCGGATGTAAATCTACGAGTGACACCGCCGATAGATACTAAATCGCCAATTTCAAGCTCTCTACGTTTGATTGCCACACCGTTGACATAAGAACCATTTGAGGAGCGGAGGTCGACCAGATCAAACCCGCCGCTCTCATTTTGAACAATTTCTGCATGAAAACGAGAAACTGTTAAATCATCGATGTGCCAATCGTTATTTGAATCTCGACCAATTCGAATTCGCTGTTGAAGTCGAATACGGCCTGCTTCTTTCTCGTAACGCTCTGCCAATCTCTCATCTGTACGAGTTACTACAGTTTGATCTGCACGAGGAATTTGAATCTTTGTGGTGGTCTCTTTGCCCTTTGATTTCTTTACCTGAAGCGGGTGGAGCCGAATTTCTTGACCGCCATCACCACCTAAATAAATGGCAACCTCACCTTTAATGAGAAGCTCTCTAAACAGCTTTCCATTTGAGTAGCTTCCATTTGATGAGTCGAGGTCGATCGCCTTCCAAAATTCACCATCAAACTCAAAGCGAAGATGTGAACGAGATACCTTGGCTCCTTGAACCTGAATATCTGCAGATTTATCGCGGCCAATAACGTAAGGCTGGCCAGGGTTAATGACGGTAGAGCCACCATCCCAGTCAATCAACAACTTCATGGGTTAATAGTCGAGGTTAAAAGTGACGGTGTAAAGAATGGCGCTTATCTTTTGTGGTCACATCTTTATTTCTTGAGTGAAAGCGACTCTTGAATAACTTTATCGAGCATTTTCTCGGTTAATTTACCCGTAAAAGTATTCTGTTGGCTCACGTGATAGCTGCCGACTACTTTTCGAACTTGACCATCCGCATCTCTAAATTGAAAACTGGCTCCATGTGAAAAAGCCGGTTTAGGTTTTGGTAATTCACAATCCAACTCTTTTAGCGCGGCAAAAAGTGCATCCCATGCAAATTTGCCGAAGGCAAGAAATGATTGTGCAGATGGCATCAGAAGATCGATTTCATTGACAAAGAAAGCGCTGCACGTGTTCTTCTCTTCAGTGCTTGGTTTGTTATCTGGCGGTGCGCAATGAACTGCACATGTAATTCGAGTATTGATTAACTCTTGCCCATCATTTGCCGATGTAGATGTCGGGATTTTTGCCAATCCAGCTTTATGGAGAGCTCGATATAGCCAGTCCCCCGACGAATCACCTGTGAATATCCGACCGGTGCGATTTGCGCCATGCGCTCCTGGCGCCAAGCCAACAATGATTAATTGTGCGTTACTCGGCCCAAATCCAGATACTGGCTTACCCCAATAGTTCTCGTTTTCATATGCTTTTCGTTTGGTGCGGGCAACTTCCTCACGCCATTCCACAAGACGTGGACACTTCTTACATTTCACAACTGCTGCATCGAGCAGTTCTAGCTTTTTATACAAGGCTCCAAGCCATTCCATCAAGAATGTCGGATTCAGATGCCACAAATTCATTAGCACCAGTTGCCACCATAATTCGATCGAGCACCAAAGAACCAGCTCCGATTACATCAACTCTTCCTGGATGCATATAGCCCTTGCTCAGCAATTCTTCGCGTGAACTGTTAAGGAAAAATTGCGAAATCTCGTGGGTCTTACCGGCAGAGATACGCGCTAAATGAATTGAGTAACGGTCATATTCGGGGAGATCAAGGGCGCCGGCGGCAACGGTAGTCGCAGTGCCAGCAACAGCAATAAGAGTTTTGGCGCTCTTAATTGGAACTTGTTCTGCTGCCTCATTAATTGCTGCATCAATGTCTGAGATTGCTGCGCTGATGGCATCTGACTTGCTGGTGGCGTGGGCGAAGTGTCTTTCAGTCATTCGAACACAACCGATATTCATACTTCGCGCGTGCTGTACAGAGCCACTGCCAAAGACAAATTCAGTAGAACCGCCACCAATATCAATAACCAGAAATGGTCCTTGCGCCTTATCAAAGTCTCTTGTTGCGCCGGTAAATGAGAGCGCTGCCTCAACTTCACCCGCGATGACTTCAGGCTCGATTCCTAGCCGTTCCTTTACGCCATCAATAAAGAGCGCACGATTGCTCGCATCACGAGTCGCGCTGGTTGCACAAAATCTTATTTTCTCAACACCGCGTCGAGCAATCTCTGGCACAAATTTATCGACCGCTGCCAAAGTTCGAGCAATCGCATCTGGATGAAATGCACCGGACTGGTCTACGCCTTGACCAAGTCGCACAATCTCCATATCGCGAACTATTTCTCGAAAATTATTGCCATCGATATCTGCGATGAGTAACCGGATTGAATTGGTTCCACAATCTATTGCCGCTACTCGCATTGGCTTTCCTTCCACCAATCCGGCAGTTGTGCAAGTGCTTCATCGCCAAGTGGATTTACGCCTTTCCCAGCAGAGAGTGAATGTGCAATAAGTGAATGGAGACATTTCACTCGATCTGGCATTCCACCGGCAGAGATATTTTCTACCTCCGGAACATCGATACCGAGCGCGGATCGAGCTGCGATGTAATCATCATGGGCTGCGTGATATTCACCAGCAAGTTGGGCATCGGTTGCAAGTCGTTCATTCATCTCACCCATCAATCCGGTGGTCTCTAAAGTAGAGATTACCGCCGTCAACTTAGGACAGGTTGCGTAATAAAAGGTTGGAAATGGCTCACCGTTGCTTAGTCGTGGCGGAGTTTCAACAACAGCCGGATTGCCACAGGGGCAGCGGTAAGAGATGGCATAGACATCTCGTGGTGTGCGACCGAGTTGTCGCTCAATAACTTCTAAATCGCGCTCGGTGACATCACGTGCATTGGTCATTGCTTGCCAGCTTCTGTAATTGATGCGATCAACCGGTCATACCAGGCAGCACCTTCTGGAAGATCTGACACAACATCGACTTGATTTTGATTCTGGGAATCAGAACCAGCATCTCCAGTGACGATATATTGACGCTCGCCCGGAAGAACAAAGTGAAGTCGTTCGCGCGCCTGAGATTTAATGTAATTTGGATCTTTCCAAAGTTCGAGCTCTTTGCGCGCCTGATCAAGGGCGGCGTAATCACTTGAAAGTTGTGACTTGAGTGCGCTTATCTGAGCACGTTGCACAAAGTAATTCTTAATTGGCGGAGCAAGAAATAGTGTGAGCGCAAAGATAATGACCGTGACTGCAAATGAACGCCCCGATCTCTGGTGGGGGTTGAAATTGAGCCCGCGTGAACGGTACCCACCAGAAGATCGACGAACCATCTGAGAATTTAGCCCTTAAAGCGTGGGAATGCGCCACGGCCTGCATAGACCGCGCCATCTGAAAGCTCTTCTTCAATGCGAAGAAGTTGGTTGTAC
>CAZMBG010000043.1:3369-8331 GCA_964564615.1 uncultured Candidatus Planktophila sp. | reverse complement strand
TCCACCGAATTGGCTTACGTCGCAACTGGATGTTTCTGGGGCGCTGAGCGTCGATTTTGGAATTTACCGGGAGTAATCGCAACCAGAGTTGGATATATGGGAGGCGTCACGGCTAATCCCACCTATGAAGAGGTGTGTACTGGCAAGACGCTTCACGCTGAAATGGTGGAGGTTGAATTCGATCCGTCAGAGATTTCATACCTACGACTTTTGCGTGAATTCTGGACCATGCATGATCCAACATCGCTCAATCAACAAGGTGGCGATATTGGCACTCAGTATCGCAGTGCAATCTATGTGACATCTGCCGACCAACGAGAAGCTGCAATCTCCACCAAAAACCAGTATCAAGAAGTATTAACAAGAGCTGGTATCGGATTGATTGTCACCGAAATTCTCTCCGCTGATGGAGTTGCTTTCTATCCAGCCGAGGAATACCACCAGCGATATCTTGAGAAGAACCCTAATGGCTACGATTGCCATTCAAGCACTGGGATTGCCTTCCCTAACTAAGAGCGCGCCAGCAGTACCACGCTACAACGCTACGGTAAGGCCTAAATTTCTCACCTTTGAGGTCGAGTTCACTCGGTGCAATCTGAGTCGGCAGAGCATGAATTTTCTCCCACCCTCGACGAACGCCAAGATCGCCGGTAGGCCATACATCTAACCTGGCAAGTTGGTGCATCATAAACATATCGACAGTCCAAGGACCTATTCCCCATAATGCAGTCAAGCGATCGAAAATCTCTTGATCATCATCAATTTCGTGAAGTTTATTAAATTGAATCTCTTTTGAAATTCCAGCGTTTGCCAACCCTTGAAGAGTCTTAAATTTGGCTTGCGAAATCCCCGCGGCTCGCATATCTGCTTCAGAAATTCGGGCGATTGAATTGGGATTAATGCGACCTTTGGCTAACTTTTTTACTCTGAGGAAAATTGTCTCAGCCGCTCTCACTGCTAATTGCTGCGAAATTACCGACTCGACAAGCGATTCAAAGTGAGTCACTGGATTGGGGTTGCGTCCAAGAGTGCATAGCGGATGCTGGGCAATAATGCGCGCAAATTTCTTATCGCGCGCGGCTAGATCTGCCACAATTTTCTTCATACTTTGCTCGGATATTGACGGCAGGCCCATAGGTGTAATGATGGAGTTTATGTAGAGAGAGTGCAATACTGCACTTATGAGCGGTTTCAAACTCGTGCCACTATCAGAGCTTAAGACCCACAGAAGTGAGAAATGGCGCACTTTTGCAAGCGATGTCCTACCACTGCCTGTTGCGGAAATGGATTTTCCAGTTGCCACACCTATAAAAAACATTCTGCGTACGATGGTAGATCAATCAGATCTTGGCTATCTGGGTCCAATTCCGGAATTGGGTAGCGCCTTTGCGCAATTTGCAACTCGTCGATTTGGATGGACGCCAGATTCACAACAAGTTCGTATTGCAGCCGATGTTGGAGTTGGAATCGTTGAAGCGCTTCGAACTTTCACCAAGCCGGGCGATTCGATCATGATTAATTCACCGGTCTATCCCAACTTCTTTACCTGGGCTCGTGAGACACACTTGACTATTGTTGATGTGCCGCTTACCCGCACAGACCACGATGAGAGTGATGGCAGCTCATGGCACCTTGATTGGCCTGGAATAGAAGCGGCCTATAAATCTGGCCTCAAGGTCCATCTCATCTGCAATCCACATAATCCATTGGGCCGGCTATATAGCGCTGACGAACTTAACCGACTAGTGGCTCTTGCAAAAGCTAACAACGTCATCATCATTAGCGATGAAATTCATGCCCCATTAACATATTCAGAACAGAAGTTTGTTCCCTATCTATCCCTGAGCGATGATGCTCGAGAAGTTGGTTTTACCGTCACGGCTGCAAGTAAGGGCTGGAATATTGCCGGACTTAAATGTGCCATTATCGTCTCGCAGAATAAAGAGATGGATGCACTTCTCAGCGGGATTGCACCAGCAACCCACTACCGCGCCTCACTTCTGGGCGCATTTGCAGCGGTGGCCGCTTTTGAAGAGGGCGAACCTTGGCTCGATGACTTGATGGTTCAGCTAGATCACAACCGCAAGCTCACTGCTCACTTGGTGCGCGAGAAATTACCCCGAGCACGAATGCACATGCCGCACTGTTCTTATCTAGCTTGGATAGACCTCTCTGCATACAACCTTGGCGAGGATCCAGCAGGTGTTTTAGTGGAAAAGGCGAAAGTTGCATTAGTCCCTGGCGTGCGATTCGGTGCGCAATTTGCCCAGTATGTGCGCCTTAACTTTGCAACTTCACCAGAAATTCTTGAAGAAGCCATTCTCCGAATCGCTACCTTTGTCGAGAAATAGCTCCTTAAAGAGAGTAGATTGAGCATATGAAAGCGCTGCGTAGAATCTTTGGAACTCTCGTTATGACAGTCCTCGCCTTTAAAGCAGTTGCTACTTTTATGAGCTGGGTTGAGCGACAAGATGACACTGTTGGTGAAGCCTGGATCGATGAAGAAGAATACGAAGACGCATAAATAGCTTTCAACCCCTCTTGCAATTCTTCATCAAAGTGCAAGAGTTAAGTCATGGAAATCGTAATTCATACTCGCAATGCCAATCTCGCAAGTGACTTCCAAGAAATTGCTCAATCTAAACTTCAATCAGTTGAACGTTTTAGCGTTCGCATAGATAAAGTTGAAGTTGAAGTGACCCATGAGCAAAATCCCCGCCAGGGTAAGCACTCTCATAAAGTTGTCATTACTTCACACGGCGCAGGTCCACTACTTCGCGCGGAAGCTACTGAATTTAACGATCTGGCCGCATTTGATGTTGCGGTCAAGAATATTGAGCTTCAGATTCGAAAGATTCACGAAAAATCAAAGAGTCATAATCGCGAAACTATTCGCACAAAGGCTTCTAAAAACTAGTTTTTGCGTTTATTTTCTTTATTTGGTGCTAGGCGATTAGCGGCCATGGGTTTTGCCGGCGGAGTTGGTGCTGGACCTAACGCTGCAATGGCTTGATCATAAGCATCTGCAGCGGATTGGATTGCAACTTTAAGAGCAACTTTCGCTTGGTATTTTTGATCTGCGCTCTTGAGATTTTGAATCGAAGTTCGATAATCCCTATTTGCCTTCTCAACTGCTTGTGCAAAAGTTTTATTAATAGCTCGAACAGCGGCTTCACGCGACTTCACTGATTCTTGAAACTTTGTCAGATCAAATTTGTACTGCTCTATGGGAGAGAGAGTTGATGTGGGAGAAGGAGATGGAGTTGGATCGGCAAAGGCCGGCAGCGCAGCTAGCGTGAAAGCAGCGGCTGTGGCGAGGAGAACTCCTTTTCTCATATGAGAAGTGTGCCCTCCTAGTATGTGAAGAATCTGTGAATAGCGTTATCTCTCGTTGTGTGTCGCTTCCAGAAGCGAGAAGAGAGCTCGCTTCGTAGAAAAGCGCCGCAATACATGGCAAGGTAGGCACATGGCTCAGACAATTATGATTATTGACGATGAGGCTGGCGTACGTGAACTCCTCTCTGATGCACTGAAATTGGCTGGATTTGAGACTCTCACAGCAGCTGATGCCATGATTGCGCAGACCATGTTGCGTTCAGTAAAACCTGATCTCTTTGTGGTTGATATCAATATGCCGCTGATGGATGGTTTTGAATTTATAGAGCGTTTGCGATCACATGGAGATAACACTCCGGCGTTAATGTTGAGTGCACGCGGTGATAGAGCTGACATTACCCGCGGGCTCACGGTAGGTGCTGATGATTATGTTACAAAACCATTTGGACTGGAAGAACTCGTGCTCCGCATTCGAGCCATTTTGCGCAGAGCTCAATTCGCAAGCACTACTCCCGTAAATTTAGCGTGTGGCCCAATAGCGCTCGATCCAGATTCACACCAAGTAACTTTCAATGGTGAGATAGTCGATCTCTCTCCAACCGAATTTCGTCTCCTCCATGTTCTGCTCGAGTCGAATGGGCGTGTGTTGAGTAAGAGCGTATTGCTCGATGAGGTATGGGGAATAAATTTCGAAACCGAGACGACCGTTGTTGACACCTACATTTCCTATCTGCGAAAGAAATTGCACCGCGATGGATTTGAGGGCATACGAACAATTCGCGGAGTTGGTTTTCAGTTACAAGTCGATAAGAAGTGAATCTCACCTCGACCGCGCGACTGCGCATCTTTACCATGGTGGTCGTAACTACCCTGGTCGCTGGAATCGGAACATTTACCTCGTTCAATACCTATCACAACGATATCTCGCGTATCGACACTTCGATATCTGAAGTAGTAGATGTCATTAAATCAAATCCCAATCAAGCGATTGGTGCCGCCCTTTTTCAAATTGAAAATCAATCTCTTGATTTGGTCATAATGTTGCACTCATATGACGGCAGAGGAACTGTAGTGAGAGATTCTGCAGCACAACTATCTCAAGTTGTTCGAGCTAGCGATATTGCCAATGGAAGCAGCAATCTTGTACTTCAACGTACTCATATGAACCGCACGTACAGATATGAAACGATTGAAATTCTTGGCGGAGATGCGCTTTTTATCGCCGGAGAAAGCACTGATGTACGACAGACTTTTATCAATAACCTTCGGATAACCACCGCAACCACTCTGCTTGCAGTGCTGCTGGCGTACTTTGTTCTCTCTTTCTATATTCGGCGAGTCCGTCGCCGCGATTCTGCCGAAGCCCTTGCTCGAATGCAGGAGTTCTTGGGGGATGCATCTCACGAACTACGTACCCCACTCACAGTTATTAAAGGTTATGTGGAGATGTTAGGCAAGAATCAAATTACAGCGGCTGAGGATCGGAATAGAGCCTTTAATCGAGTAAGTAGTGAAATTAAGCGAATGGAAAGTTTGATTCATGACCTTTTGCTCCTTGCCGAATTGGGGGAGAGCGCAGAGGTTATAACCGAAACGATTAATTTATCTGAAATCGTAAAAGCGCAT
>CAZMBG010000043.1:0-3269 GCA_964564615.1 uncultured Candidatus Planktophila sp. | reverse complement strand
GAAGGACTTTATCGAAACCAAGTTCGCGCCTTTAATCGATTTGATAAAGCGCGGGCACGTGATAAAGGTGGATCGGGATTAGGCATGAGCATTATGGCGGGGGTTATTGAAAAACTAGGTGGTTCACTCGCTCTGCGCAAGAGCCCACTTGGAGGCCTAGCTATCGATGTCGAGCTACCAATTATTTCGAGCGATTACGCGTAGATATTAAGCTCGTAATCGTAGCCGTCGCAATGCAGATCACGATGACCGTAAGAGATTGTCCAATCGTAAAGTCTGGAACTTCAACCCCAGCCACAGTATGTATGTCGATTGCGTGGAGCGCGTGAAAAATTAACTTGATGCCAATAAAACCTAAAATTACGGATAGGCCTTTTCCAATATGCACCAATCGCTGCATCAGACCACCAATAAGGAAGTAAAGCTGTCGTAGCCCCATAAGCGCAAAGATATTGGCCGTAATCACGATATACACATTTTGGGTGAGGCCAAAGATTGCTGGGATTGAATCGAGCGCAAAGAGAATATCGGTAAGTCCTAAAGTGATGAGGGCGATAGTGAAAGGCGTAAGCCCTTTTGAAGTCAGATATTTAATGATTTTGCTATCTTCATCATTTTCTTCGTTGTCATCGCTCTCTAGAAAGAGTTGAACTGCGGTATAGATAAGGAAGGCTCCAAAGAGGAAGAAGACAGCCTCGAAACGAGCGATGACTGCTGCGCCAAGGGTGATGGCAATGACTCTCAACACTAGCGCCACTAAAATTCCAATTAATAGTGCAAGCTGTTGGCGCTTCTTCGAAATCTTAAGTTTTGTCAGAATCAACACAAAGACAAATAGATTGTCGAAAGAGAGCGAATATTCAGTTAGCCAACCGGCAAAGAACTCTTTCTGGCTTTGTGGGTTGAGCCAATGTCCCAGATATAAGCCAAAACCAATCGCAAGTGAGACATAAAAGAGGCTCCAAAGTGTGGCCTCGCGCATCGAAGTCTCTTCATTACGTCGGGTGATTGCCCAGGTGAAATCAAAAGCGATAACAACCAATAGCGCGACCATTGTAATTATCCAGTTGGTGGTTGAAATCATTGTGGAAGGCTAGCATTTCCGTCGTGACCGAACGCACTTTGGATGAAATTATTACTGAACTCGCCGAGGTGATCTCTGTGACTGGCGAGTTGGTAAGGGTTGTTCTATCAGGCCGGCGACGAAATTATGAGCCTGCCTCCGAACGCATTGATATGCGCCCAGTGCAATTGAAAAGCGGTCTTCACATTCAAGTGATGTCCAGTGATGGTCGAGCAATGACCACGAAGAACTACCTTCCGCAAGATTTTAGTTTATTAGAGTTCGTTAACTTGGGATATGCAAATATTCTTGTGGAGACTACCAAGGAGAATATCTCTCTTCGAATTTCCAAGAAAGGCGACCCGTTATTCAGCAGGAAAAAGGCTACTAATGTGGCTGACACTTCTCACGATAAAAGTAAAGAACGTTTGCTTAATGCGGCGGACCCGTACCTCATTGAAGTTGGAATTTCTGATCACAATGGAAAAGTAAAACCTTCAATGGTAGATAAATATAGGCAGGTAGAGGAATTCTTGCGTCTATTAGTGCCGGCAGTTAAGAGCGCAATTGAATCTTCAAGAATTTCCCAACCAACTAAAGATTCCCCGTTAACAATTGTTGACCTTGGCTGTGGCCACGCCTACCTGACTTTTGCTGCGCACCAATACTTTGTAAAAGAAAATATTCCAGTTAAAGTGATTGGAATTGACGTTCGAGAAAGCTCTCGAGTGAGAAATGAAGAGATAGCTACCCGCCTGGGAATTGCTCACTCCATCACTTTTCGGGCTGAAGAAATATCTGACACTACTGTTGCTTCAGCTGATGTAGCTATCGCTCTGCATGCCTGCGACACGGCTACTGATGATGCCATCGCCTGGTCGGTCCGAAACCAGATTGCGCTTGCGCTCTTCGCCCCGTGCTGCCACCACAATATTCAGACCCAGATGAAAACTGCTCCTGAACCTTGGAGCATCATTACTCGAAATGGGATTATGAAAGAGCGACTAGGTGATCTCATCACCGACGCGATGCGCATGCAATTGATGAAATTGCACGGATATCGGGTAGAGGCAATCGAATTTATTGGCGGTGAGCACACCCCTCGAAATTTGATGATTCGAGCAGCGCTTACCGGGGCGACCGTGGAGTCCATTGAGATTGAGCGTTATCAGCAGATGAAAACTGAGTGGTCAATTACGCCAGTTTTAGAGGGAAAATTGAGCCACTAGAATAAAGGCATGTCTAAAGTACTAGCATCCTTGCCGGTTGGCGAAAAAGTCGGAATCGCATTTTCAGGCGGTCTGGATACATCTGTTGCAGTTGCCTGGATGCGTGACAAAGGTGCAGTTCCTTGCACATATACCGCTGACCTCGGTCAGTACGATGAGACGAATATTGAATCAATTCCTGATCGCGCCAAGGAGTACGGCGCTGAAATTTCCCGCTTGGTAGATTGCAAGACGCCGCTGGTAGAAGAAGGCTTGGCCGCAATCGCCTGTGGAGCTTTCCATATTCGTTCAGGCGGTAAGCAATATTTCAATACCACTCCGCTTGGGCGCGCAGTTACCGGCACCTTGTTGGTTCGTGCAATGTTGCAAGATCAAGTGGAAATTTGGGGAGATGGCTCAACCTATAAGGGTAATGATATCGAGCGCTTCTATCGGTATGGACTTTTAGCCAATCCCAATCTTCGAATTTATAAGCCATGGCTCGATGCTGATTTCGTTCGTGAACTTGGTGGACGAAAAGAAATGTCAGAATGGTTAGTAGCGCACAATTTCCCGTATCGTGACAGTACCGAAAAGGCATACTCAACTGATGCCAATATTCTTGGCGCAACTCACGAGGCAAAAGATCTTGAACAATTAGATGCCTCAATTGAAATAGTCGAACCAATTATGGGCGTCAAATTTTGGGATGCCTCCGTCAATATTCCAAGTGAAGATGTACGCATCCAGTTCGTTCAAGGGCGCCCAGTTGCGATCAACGGTAAGAGTTTTGATGATGTTGTTGCGCTCATGCATGAAGCAAATGCCATTGGTGGTCGTCACGGCCTTGGAATGGCAGATCAGATTGAGAATCGAATCATCGAAGCGAAGAGCCGTGGAATCTATGAAGCGCCAGGAATGGCCTTGCTCTTCATCGCCTATGAACGATTAGTGAGCGCAATCCACAATGAGGACACAATTGCCAACTATCACGCAGA
>CAZMBG010000042.1:0-8382 GCA_964564615.1 uncultured Candidatus Planktophila sp. | reverse complement strand
GTCGTAGATATGGATCAATTTTTTCACTGAGGGTTCCGGGAAGGAAACCTAGCTTCTCCCCTGCCTCAACTGCCGGACGAGACAAGATTATGCGATTGACCTTTTTTGCTTGTAACGCAGCAACTGCCTTTGCCATTGCGAGATAAGTTTTACCAGTACCCGCGGGTCCAATACCGAATGTAATTGTGTTCTCTTCAATTGCATCGACATATGCCTTTTGATTGGCGGTTTTAGGTCGAATGGTGCGGCCACGATTTGAAACAATATTGAGCGAAAGAACTTCACTTGGACTCTGCGATGGCTGCGAGTCAATCATTGCGATACTTCGCTTGACCGCATCTGGCGATAAAGATTGGCCACTACGGATAACTACAAGTAACTCTGAAAAGAGGCGCTCGAGCGCTTCACATTTCTCGTGCGGACCGCGCACTGTAATTTCATTGCCGCGCACCGTAATGTTGACCTCTGGAAATGCTGCTTCAATAGCAAGCATGTTGGCATCTGATGCACCGACGAGATTGATCATCGGAATAGCGGGCGGAATAGTGATCAAAGTGCGTTCCATATAGCCCGTTAATCTAGTGGGTATGAGCGGCTCTCACCACACGGCAAGGGCTGTGTTGACTGCAGAAAGTGCGGCTAAACCAGCGTGAGCGCTGCGCAAAATCGGCCTTCCCATTAAAACTACCTTCGCCCCGGCGTCGGTAAATGCTGTGACTTCGCTATCAGTTAATCCGCCTTCTGGTCCGATGATGAGAGCCACTGACCGAGCCCCGGGACGAACAACTGAAGAGAGCTTACTTGTAGCGCTCTCGTGAAAGACGAGAACCAAGTCAAAAGCTGCCAGCGAGGTAACAATATCGGCAGTGGTGGCTACGCCATCAATGGTAGGGATATAAAAGCGACGGGATTGCTTTGATGCCTCTCGCGCTGTTACTTGTAGTTTGTCAATTTTATCTTCGCCTTTACCGATGCTGCGTTGCGACTTCCACATGATGATGCGATTCGCACCGCCTTCAGTGGAGAGTTCAATCGATTCTTTCACTCGATCACTTTTGGGAATGGCTTGGATTACCGTGAACTCAACATCGAGTGGTGGTTGAAATCCACTCTCTATGACACGTACAAAGATAGTTTTCTTGGTGATCTCTTCGGCTGTGACGGTAGACCAACCGCCCTTTCCGTCAGAAAGGTTAAAGGTATCGCCTACTTGAGTACGTAAAACCTTGATGGCGTGGTGTGCTTCATCGCCCGAGAATTCATATCTACTTCCTGGAATCGTAGGAAGATCATCGACAAAGAAGAGGGTCAGCATTAGCGGTGGAAGGCATCTCTAAATTTTGCAAATAGGCCCTCGTTGTGGCGTTTGATTGTGACATCGCCATCTTTTTCACCGCGAGCTTTAGCAAATTCGCGCAGCAATTTTTCCTGCTCTTTGTTGAGCTTATGCGGTGTTTCAATATCAACATGCACAATGAGATCGCCGCGGTGCGCTGTACGCAGACGTGTCATTCCCTTGCCTTTAACGGCAATCGTGGATCCGCTTTGGATTCCTGGTTTTATCTCGACATCAAACGGTCCGTCGAGAGTTTCGACCTTAACGGTTGTGCCCAGCGTTGCTGCTGCAAATGGAATCGAGATGGCGATATGGAGGTTATCTCCATCGCGGAGCAAGAAATCGTGTTCGCGTTCGTGAATCTCTACATAGAGGTCTCCAGCAGGTCCGCCGCCATAGCCGACTTCACCACGACCAGACATTTGAATACGATTTCCGGTCTCGACTCCTGCTGGCACTTTGACGTTAATAGTTTGGCGTGCGCGAACACGACCTTCGCCACTGCATTCGCGACACGGATCAGTAATAACAGTGCCATAACCCTGACAGTTATTGCACGGACGAGTTGTCATTACTTGACCCAAGAATGACTTCTGAACATATTGCATCTCGCCGCGGCCTTTACACACTGCGCAAATCTCGGGAGAAGTATTGTGTGCGGTGCCTTGACCTTCGCACTTTTCGCAGACTACTGCGCTTTCGAGGGTGATATCTCGCTCGGTTCCAAAACATGCTTCGTGTAAATCAACTTCAATTCGAATTAAGGCATCTTGTCCTTGGCGCATACGAGAACGTGGTCCGCGTGAACCGCCATTGCCAAAGAAGGCATCCATAATGTCACTAAAACCACCAGCGCCGAAACCGCCACCAAATCCAAATCCGCCTTGTCCGCCCATGTCATATTGCTGACGTTTTGCCGGATCGCTTAAAGTGTCATAAGCAGCTGTTACTTCTTTAAATTTATTCTGCACTTCTGGATCAGGATTAACATCTGGGTGGAGCTCGCGCGCAATCTTCCGATACGCCTTCTTAATGTCATCTGCGCTGGCATCGCGCGAAATG
Organism: uncultured Candidatus Planktophila sp.; assembly: GCA_964564615.1. GTDB lineage: Bacteria > Actinomycetota > Actinomycetes > Nanopelagicales > Nanopelagicaceae > Planktophila. The sequence continues at coordinate 5,984 of CAZMBG010000042.1, read as the reverse complement.
CCTAAGAGGTCATAGTAATCAGACATTATTACTGAGCACTTTCTGTAATGAATCGACTGACATATCGAGCAACTGTCGATACTGCAGCAATTGAATTGGCGTAATCCATTCGTGTGGGGCCAAGAATACCAATAGCCCCGTGTGCTGATTCAGAGCCATACTCGACGGTCACGAGTGAGGTTGTGCGCAAATTGGTCTCACTTTGTTCGTGGCCAATTCGAACCTGAACTGTTTCTTGCGCTTCATTTAAGAGACGTAACATCACTACTTGTTCTTCGAGGGCTTCTAGGATTGGCGTGAGTGATGAGTTATCGCCGGATCGCGCTAAATGGGCAGTGCCAGAGACAGCCATCTTCTCTCGTCCGCCAGCAGTACCGATAGTTGGGTACTTCACAACGGCAACTTGTTTAGTGACATCAGCCAATAACTTTGCGGTGCGCGTAACAATATCCTCGAGATCGTGTGCGCCAGAGAGAAAGGATTCAATGGCGCGACGTTCAGGTGCCGACATTGGCTTGACCGTAGCTAACTTATCGACAAAAACTCTATAACCGCGATCAGTTGGAATCCGACCGGCACTCGTATGTGGGTGGGTGATGAGTCCTTCTTCCTCCAAAATTGCCATCTCATTACGGATGGTTGCAGGTGAGATTCCAAGTGCAGTTTTATCAGCAATCGCCTTCGAGCCAACTGGCTCTTGAGTCTGGACATACTCTTCGACGATTGCTCGAAGAATTTCGAGGCGGCGATCTGATGTCATAGGCTGAATTTTACCTTTGAATTAGGCGAGCATCTCGCCGACAATTCGGTCAGCGATAAGGCGGCCTTGCGGGGTAAGACGAAGAGAATCTTCGCCCTCAATGATATGCCCGGTCTTGATGTACTCCACGCAGCGTTCATATTGTGCAACCGTCAGAGCAACTTTGCGGACACCTTGCGGCATACGTATTGCCAGCATGATGTACTCATCTCGCCTTTGTATATCGTTTAACATTTCAGAATCTGCAATCACAGATTCGCCAGCAAAGATTTTCTGCTTGTATGTATTTGGATGTTTGATATTCCAAAAGCGCTTCTGGTCAATATGCGAGTGCGCCCCTGGCCCCAACCCCCACCAATTGGCAGATTTCCAATAGGCAATATTGTGTCGGCATTCGTGTCCAGGATTTGACCAATTAGAGAGTTCATACCATTTCATTCTTTTCTGCATTGCAGCGGTATCCATCAAGAGATACATGTCTGCCATCAGATCATCGTCGGGCATTGTGAGTTCGCCCCGCTTGATCTGATTGGCAAGGCGAGTACCTTCTTCAACAATCAGTGCATAGGCGCTGATGTGATCGATATCGAGTGAAAGCGCCTCTTTCACGGTGGAAGTCCAATCTTCCAGCGTTTCACCAGGTGCGCCGTAAATAAGGTCAACTGAGATTGATGCAAACCCGGCAGCTCGTGCTGCATCAACCGCCTTTCTCACATTTTCTGGGTTATGAGTGCGATCTAATACCTGTAAGACATGAGTGTTTGCCGATTGCATACCAAATGAAATTCGATTGAACCCTGCCTCGACATACCCAATGAGCTTCTCTAACGTAACTGAATCTGGATTTGCTTCAAGGGTAATTTCACAATCTTCGGTAAGGCCATTGCGCTCTTTGATCGCAGTGATGACTCTTCCTAGATCGTGAGGCGGAATGAGCGACGGAGTGCCACCACCGAAAAAGATTGTTGGCACAGTATCGACCGGTGAGTTTTCAAGTTCTTTTAACACAGCATCGATGTAATCGCGGGAGACAATCTCCAGGGTTGCGCCATCTTGAAGCTCTGATGGCGTGTAGGTGTTAAAGTCGCAATAGCCGCAGCGCCGCACACAATATGGAATATGTACGTAATATGAAAGCATCAGGAATTAACAGAAAGGATCGGAAGAGTAATCAAATGAAAATTTACCTTTTCGCTTTTTAATCTCATCAAAATAAAATTGGCAGCCCCAGCGGGAGCCAGCAAGGTACATAGTTACAAATTTCGCCTTGCCCACAATGGAGATAGTGGTGGACCAGGCGCAGTAGACATTGTTCTCGTATCCAGTCTCTATTTCGACGCTGCCCAATAATTTGCCTGAAACAAATTTACTGACCTTGCCAAAGCCGATTGTTTGATTCTTTTCATTAGTGAGGGAAACTTTTTCTCCATAGGGAAAACTGAAATAGCTTTTCTTGCACATGCTGGCGGCTTCAGCATTGGTATATACGTGATCATCTTCAATAGTGAGGTCAGAGTTGTACAGAACAATTGATAAATTGGTGGCGGCTTGGGCAGGTGCCGTATTGACAGAAAGTAGAGACATCAGAAGAACAGCGGGAATCAATTTCTTGAACATTTCAGCCTTACTCCATTTCTTTACTCGCCAGCGAGTTTGCGGGCAGCCTTAATCTTCTCAATATCTGCATCGGTGGCAAGGGCAGCAACGAAGGCTTCTTGCGGAACTTCGACGCGACCCACCATCTTCATGCGCTTCTTTCCTTCCTTCTGCTTTTCCAGAAGTTTGCGCTTTCGGGAAATATCACCACCGTAGCATTTAGCAAGAACGTCTTTACGAATTGCGCGAATGGTTTCACGGGCAATGATTCGCGATCCCACTGCTGCTTGAATTGGGACCTCAAACTGCTGGCGCGGTATGAGCTCGCGAAGTTTGGCGGTCATCATTACACCGTAGGCATATGCCTTATCACGGTGCACGATGGCAGAGAATGCATCAACTGCTTCACCTTGAAGCAAGATATCGACCTTGACCAAATTTCCTTCTTTATCGCCGATCTCTTCATAGTCGAGCGAGGCATAGCCGCGAGTTCGTGATTTAAGTTGGTCGAAGAAATCAAAGACGATTTCGGCGAGCGGTAAGTTGTAGCGAATTTCAACCCGGTCTTCCGAGATGTAATCCATACCGAGCAATTCACCTCGGCGATCTTGGCAGAGCTCCATGATGGTACCGATAAATTCTGATGGAGAGAGAATGGTCGCTTTCACGATTGGCTCTTCCACCTTTGAAACTTTTCCATCTGGAAATTCAGATGGGTTGGTGACGGTAAATACTTTTCCATCCTCCATGGTGACGTTATAAATAACGTTTGGCGCAGTCGAGATTAAGTTAAGTTTTGCCTCTCTCTCAAGACGTTCGCGCACAATTTCCATATGGAGTAGACCAAGGAAGCCGCAACGGAAACCAAAACCAAGCGCAGCAGAACTCTCAGGTTCGTAGACCAGCGCTGCATCGTTGAGTTGTAATTTTTCTAGCGCATCGCGCAACACCGGGAAATCTGCACCATCAAGCGGGAAGAGGCCAGAGAAAACCATTGGCTTAGGATCTTTATAACCACCAAGCGCCTCTTTTGTTGGGCGTTGATATGAAGTAACGGTGTCACCTACGCGAGATTGGCGCACATCTTTAACACCGGTAATCAAATAACCTACCTCGCCTACTCCAAGTCCCTTGGAAGGGATTGGTTCAGGTGAGATAACGCCGATTTCAAGCGCTTCATGCTTTACGCCAGTTGAAAACATTTGAATTTGCTCGCGTGGTGAGAGATGTCCATCAACAACGCGCACATAGGTAACTACTCCGCGATATGCATCATAAACCGAGTCGAAGATAAGAGCACGAGCTGGCGCCTGCGCATCTCCAACTGGTGCTGGAATTTGGGCAATAATTTGATCGAGTAGTTCTGCGACGCCATCGCCGGTCTTTCCAGATACGCGCAGTACATCTTCAACCTTGCATCCGATGAGTCCAGCAAGTTCGGCGGCAAATTTATCTGGTTGTGCATTTGGGAGATCGATTTTATTGAGCACTGGAATGATGGTGAGATCGTTCTCCATCGCAAGATATAGATTGGCAAGAGTCTGCGCTTCGATTCCTTGCGCACAGTCGACCAATAAAATTGCACCTTCACACGCAGCCAGCGAGCGCGAGACTTCATAGGTAAAGTCAACGTGCCCAGGTGTATCGATCATATTGAGGATGTAATCCTTGCCATCGATGCCGCTGCGCCAAGGTAGACGTACCGCTTGTGACTTAATGGTGATTCCGCGCTCGCGTTCGATATCCATGCGATCGAGATATTGCGCGCGCATTAATCTGGCTTCAACTACCTCGGTGATTTGAAGCATGCGATCGGCAAGTGTTGATTTGCCGTGATCGATATGAGCAATGATGCAGAAATTACGAATAATTTCTGGATTGGTAGATGCTGGTTGTGGCGCTTTTGCACTTTCAATTGCAGGCATTAGCGACCCTTAAGAAATATATGAGGTGGCGTTCGCGATTAGCGAGCGCCAGCCTTTGCAGCTGCCTTTGCCATTGCTGACTTCTTGTTGGCTGCTGAGTTCTTGTGAATAACACCCTTTGAGACTGCGACATCAAGCGCCTTAGAAGCTGCGCGGAGTTCTGTTGTGATTGCAGCAGCGTCGCCCTTAGCAGCAGCGTCGCGGAACTTGCGAACTGCAGTCTTAATTGCTGATGAGACAGACTTGTTGCGAAGGCGAGCCTTCTCATTGGTCTTAATACGCTTGATCTGCGACTTGATATTTGCCACTTAAAACTCCGTTTGTGCTTAGGTTGGTTGCCGCCTCTTGCGAGAAGGACAGGCGCGTAGGCTATCAGCGCCAGCCTAGAGAGCCAAAATCAGCCTTGGCTGCGAGCGTGACAGAGAGTCTCAAGCGCCTTTTCGAGGGCGAATATCGGATCGGAGCTTGCGCCCTTTACATCGGCATCGGCTTGAGCAATCGCCTCCACCGCAGTGGCGATAGCACGGGGCGACCAATTCTGTAATTGGCGGCGCGCCTTATCAATCTGCCAAGGCGCCATACCTAATTGGCCGGCAAGTTCAAAGGATTTCGAACCGCGATTGGTGCCAGAGACCTTCGCCAGCGAACGGAGCGATGAGGCGATGGCTGATGTCACCATCACGGGATCTGTACCGGTATCGAGGGCGGCGCGGAGTGAGATGAGGGCAACTGGCAGATTGCCATCTAAAGCTGCATCTGCGACATCAAAACCAGTGGTCTCCATTCGACCTTGGTGGAATCGATCGATGTAGGCCTCGTCAATTGTGCCAGCGGGCGCATCGAGTGAGATTTGAGAGACCGCTTGTTGGAGCTCACGTAAATCGTTACCAAGCGCTCCCACGAGCGCCGCAATTGCGCCGGGGCTCGCCTTTCTACCAGAGTCGAGAAAGAGCGCCTTCACAAATTCTGCTTTCTCGCTCTCTTTCTTGAGCGCATCACAAGCAATAATTTCAGGTTGCACTTTTTTAATGGCATCAAGCAGCGCCTTACCCTTGACTCCACCTTTGTGCAAAAACACAACGACAATTGATGGATCTGGAGCTGAAAGATATCGGGTGATCTCTTCTTTGCATTCATCGGCAAGATCTTGTAAATCTTTAATGACAAGAGCTCGGCGATCTGCAAAGAGCGAAGGAGCTAGCGCATCTGAAATCTCGCCAACTTGGGCATCGGGAGCCGAAATGGTGGTGACTTCAGCGCTATGTTCTTTCAATTGGGCAGAAATTTTTGAGAGCGCTCGCTCGGCGATTGCGGATTCAGGGCCAAGTAGGAGATAGAAAGGTTTCATATTCTTCTCCTATCTCCATCGCAACCAGTGGCTATGGGCGTTATCGTAATCGACAAAGATGGAATGGTCATCCACCTTTACTGAAATCGCTCCATCTCTATCTGTTCGATATACCTTGCTACCAAGTCTCTGCAGCGCTTGGATGGTTGATATCGCTGGATGCCCATAGGAGTTATCTCTGCCCACTTCAATTAACGAGAGGCGAGGCGAGAGCTCGCGCATTAAGTCGTAATCCTGAAATCGAGAGCCGTGATGGGCGACTTTATAAATATCTACTTTGCCAATTTTTCCACGCAATTGTTCTTGTACTAAAGGCTCTATATCGCCTGCGGCAAAGAGAGAAAATTGAGGCGTA
>CAZMBG010000041.1:0-8658 GCA_964564615.1 uncultured Candidatus Planktophila sp. | reverse complement strand
GGTGGGGCTCGCCTTCGCCCTCCTATTAGTACAGGCTGTCTCGAACCTCTTTCTTCCAAGTTTGAATGCAGATCTCATAAATAACGGCGTTGCCAAGGGTGATATTGCGTACATCTTTAATATCGGTTTCATCATGCTGGGCGCAACAACTGTTGTGATTTTGGTGTCGATTTGGATTGCTTACCTCGCCTCAAAGATTTCCATGGGCTTCGGCCGCGATCTTCGCCAGAACTTCTTTAATAAAGTGCAGACATTCTCTGCTCAAGAGGTGGCCCAATTTGGTGCACCATCGCTCATCACAAGAAGTACTAACGATATTCAGCAAGTACAGATGCTGGTCTTTATGTCACTCAGCATGATGATTGCAGCACCTATCACAGCAGTCGGTGCAATCATTATGGCGATCGAAACTAACCGCCACCTCTCGCTTTTGATTTTGGTTGTTGTGCCGCTCTTAAGTGCAGTCATCTACTTAATTTTGCGCCGGATTGTGCCCCTCTTTCGAATTACGCAAGAGAAACTCGATCGAATCAATTTAGTACTTCGCGAACAAATTGCAGGCGTTAGGGTAATTAGGGCATTCGTTAAGCAAGGATATGAAGAGCGTAGATTTGCTGATGCGAGCAACGATTTGATGGAAACTTCCTTAAAGGTAACTCGAACTTTTGCAATTATGTTTCCAACTTTGAACTTGATTATGAACTTCTCCAGCGTTGCTGTGATTTGGTTTGGTGGCAAGCTCATCGATAGCGGAGATATGCAGATAGGCTCACTCACCGCATATCTCTCCTACATTATGCAAATTCTTGCCAATGTAATGATGGCGGTGATGATGTCATTGATGATTCCTCGCGCAGCTGCCAGCGCAGAGCGAATCCAAGCAGTTTTCACACTTGATCCAGTGATATCTGATTCAGTTGATGCAAAGCATGCCGAAATAAATGGCATCGTCGAGTTCAAAGACGTTGAATTTCGCTATCCAGGTGCAGAACAGCCAGTCTTAAGTGGAATTACCTTCACTGCCCGCCCCAACGAATTTACCGCCATCGTAGGAAGTACCGGCAGCGGTAAATCCACATTACTTAATTTGATCCCTCGTTTGATTGAAGTGAGCGCTGGATCGGTTGAGGTGAATGGTCTTGATGTGCGACTTCAAAATCTAGAAGATTTATGGAGCACTATGGGGCTAGTGCCGCAACGATCCTTGCTCTTTAATGGAACTGTACGGGATAACATTCAATTTGGTCGTGAAAGTGCTACCGAGGAAGAAATCTGGCAGGCGCTTCAAACGGCACAGGCAGCTGACTTTGTACAGGAGTTACCCGAAAAACTTGATTCACAAGTTGCCCAAGGAGGTACCAACTTCTCGGGTGGGCAACGTCAACGTCTGGCAATCGCACGGGCCATTGTTCGCAATCCGCAAATATTTATCCTTGACGATAGCTTTTCCGCGCTTGATTACACAACAGATGCCAAATTGCGACAAGCGCTTTATCACGTTGCTTCGCATGCAACCCTCATTGTTGTAGCGCAAAGAATCAGCACTATCTTGCAAGCTGACCAAATTGTGGTTTTGGATGAAGGAAAGATTGTGGGTGTTGGCACCCATTCACAACTAATGAATGAGTGTGAGACTTATAAGGAAATCGTGCTTTCACAATTGAGTCCAGAGGAGGCGATGTGAGTAACCAAAAACCACAGCGCCAAACAGGTGGCCCCCGCAATATGCACTTTGGTGCACCGGCTGAAAAAAGCAAAGATTTCAAAGGATCAGTAAAGCGGGTAGCAAATGAGATTGGCCATGAGCGAAAAGTTCTTTATCTAGTATTTCTATTTATCTCTGCATCTGTCGTCATCAGCGCCTTTGGCCCAAAGCTTTTGGGACGCGCAACCAACTATCTCTTCTACGGTTTCCTTGGACGCAATATTCCAGCAGGAGTAACCAAGGAAGAGGCGGTTGCTGGTCTTCGCGCCAAGGGTGAAGATCGTCTGGCAGACATGATTCAGTCCAGCGGTGTAGTCCCAGGCAAGGGCATTGATTTCACCGCAGTAGGGCACGTCATTTCATTGGTATTGGCGCTCTATTTGGTCTCAGCGCTCTTGATGTGGCTTCAAAACTATCTCATGGCCGGCATTACCCAGCGAACTATTAATCGACTACGTAATAAAACTGAGCAGAAACTTGGTCGACTTCCATTGAGTTATTTTGATGGACAATCCCGCGGCGATCTCATCAGTCGCGTAACCAATGACTTAGATAACCTCGGTAACTCAATGCAACAAGGTTTATCGCAAATCCTTAACTCTGTGCTTACAGTTGTATCAATTTTGGCCATGATGCTCTGGATCAGTTGGGAGTTAGCGCTCGTCTCACTTATTGCAGTCCCTCTGAGTATGTTTTTAAGTGTAAAAATAGCAAAGCGAAGCCAACGCGAATTTATCGCGCAATGGGATTGGACCGGAAAACTCAATGGCCATATTGAAGAAATGTTTACGGGCCACAGCGTGGTGCGAGTCTTTGGTCATCGGAAGCAAGCCCAAGATGACTTTCAAACGCTTAATGAAAAGCTGTACGCTGCGAGTTTTAAAGCACAGTTCTTATCCGGAATTATCCAACCTGCTACAAACTTGGTATCAAACCTCATTTATGTTGGTATTTCTGTACTTGGAGGATATCGAGTTGCTACTGGAACTATGACATTAGGTGATGTCCAAGCATTCATCCAGTATTCGCGCCAATTCGGTATGCCACTTTCGCATTTGGCGGGATTGATGAACCTTGTGCAATCTGGCGTAGCTTCGGCGGAGCGCGTCTTCCTCTTACTTGATGCCGTAGAAGAGAGTGAAGATAAACCAATTCATCCAGCTCTGCAGCGGGCAAAGGGTGAGATTGAATTTAGGAATGTGAAATTTAGCTATAACGAAGATCAACCTTTGATAACTGATTTCAATTTACGCGTAGCGCCCGGTGAAACCGTAGCTATTGTTGGCCCTACAGGTGCTGGCAAAACAACGTTAGTAAATCTATTAATGCGTTTTTACGATATTCAGTCGGGATCCATCACGCTCGACGGTATAGATATTCGAGAACTCAATCGCGATCAACTCCGTTCGCAATACGGAATGGTGCTGCAAGATACTTGGCTCTTTACCGGTTCCATTAATGAAAATGTGGCCTACGGTGCACATCAGCCCAGCGAATCAGAGATTTTTAGCGCCATTGAAGCAGCAAATATCGAACACTTTGTGCGAAGCCTTCCAGAAGGTTTACAGACAAATCTCACTGATGAAAGTGCTGGCATCTCCAATGGTGAACGCCAGCTATTAACGATTGCCCGCGCATTTATTGCAGACCCCGCGATTTTGATTCTAGATGAGGCCACATCATCAGTGGATACCAGAACCGAAGTTCTTGTGCAGAAAGCAATGGCTAGATTGCGATCAGGTCGCACTGCATTTGTGATTGCCCACCGACTCTCAACTATTCGCGATGCACATACGATTTTGGTAATGAATCAGGGACAACTAGTAGAGCAAGGAAATCACAATGAACTTATGGCGAAGAAAGGTTTCTATTACGACCTCTACTCCAGCCAATTTACGGATGCTCAAGAGATTAGCTAGTGGGCTTGTGATTGCCCTTGCAATCACAAATTATTCCCCCGCTCATAGTGCGGTGACTACCGCAGAGACAACTATGTCTCTGGCATCAACTATTTATGGAAAAATCTCGCCGAAATCGGTGCGAGCATCCGGAACCGGAATTGTCAGCGCTCACAACATGATGTATTCACATAGCGTCACAATCTATGACGCTGGCACAATGAAATTATTAAAGACGGTACCTGACTCAGTGGTGCTATCTGACTTTGGTGTCACCGGAAAGTCAGGCGTCTATAAAGGCGCACCAGTAGAAGGAGCATATTCGCCTGATGGTAAATATCTGTACGTCACCAATTACGCGATGTACGGTAAAGGTTTCAATAGAGAAGGTACCGACAAATGTAATCCTGGCAATGGTTATGATCGTTCTTACCTATATCGAATTAATCTTGAGAGCTATACGGTTGATGCAATTTATCCGGTAGGCACAGTCCCAAAGGTCGTACAGGCGACACCTGATAATAAATACATTTTGGTGACCAATTGGTGTTCATATGACTTATATGTCATCTCAGTAGCTACCAAAAAGACGGTTAAGGTAATAAAAATAGGTGCTTATCCACGTGGAATGGCGGTTACTCGCGATAGTTCAGCAGTATATGTAGCTCAGATGGGCGGCTCTGTTATTCATAAAATCAATCTCACTGACTTCACAGATAAGCAAATTCCAATAGGCAGCAATCCTCGAGCTTTGGTTCTATCTCCTGATGAGAAGATTCTCTACGCCACCCTCAATGCATCTGGAAAAGTTGTGGCGCTCGACCTTGACCGCGGAAAAGTCGTGAAAAGTGTTGTGACAGGCAAAGCCACTCGCAGTTTAGATATTTCTACCGATGGATCAGCGCTCTTTGTCGTGAATTTCTTTAGCAATTCCATAAGTAAGGTACGTACTGCCGATTTTAAAGTTATGCAAACAATTAAGTCCTGCAACGAACCTATTGGGGTGACTTTTGAGCCTATCTATCAGCGAACATGGATTGCCTGTTATGGCGGTTCGATCAAGGTTTATGAGAACAAGTAGGCTTTGAATATGCGCCGCACTTTGATTTCGCTATTAACTTTTGCAGCTATAGTTTTTCCAACTTCGGCACACGCCACTGAACCACAACTGACTGTTATGTCACGCAATCTCTATCTAGGGGCTGATGTTGGAGTCGCACTCAATCTCATTCCAAATTTTTCAGCAGCCGCGCAATTTATGTGGGACCAAGTTAAAGCAACTGATTTTTCAAAGCGCGCACCTATATTGGCTCGTGAAGTTATTGAAAATGACGCCGATGTAGTCGGCCTGCAAGAGGCCACACATTGGTATTGCAAGAAATTTCCTTGGTCAAAGAATGTAGTCATTTATGACTTCACACAAGAGTTCTTGGCAGCTACAAGAGCTGAGGGAAGCGAATATGTCTTAGCATCGGCGCGCGGCACCAATGCGCTCAATATCGGATACTCAATCCCGGCGATCCCAGGTTTTACAACGGTCAACGACCCAAAGACTTTCCAACCGATTTTCCATAGCAATAGCGCAGCCTGCGGTTTTGAGATTGGCGATGCCATTGTTGTGAAGAAATCTCTAGCCGATCAAGTGCTGCAAGTAGGCAATACTGAATACGATGTCAGTTACAGCATTGTTCCTAAATTGATGACTATCTATCGCGGCTATACCTGGATTGATCTTAAATACGCCGGAGCTACAACTCGCATTATTTCTACCCATTTGGAGTCGCTGTGGGACGCCAATAAAATTCCAAATTCCGCGCGCCAAACTGAGCAGTTGATCTCTGATGTCAGTGCCGTGAAGATGCCATTGATAGTGATTGGAGATTTCAACTCTGATCCGCGCGATCCACGACCAAAATCGCAGCCAAATCCAGGTGATCAACCGGAAGAAAGCCAGACTTGCCTTCCGCAAGTTGAAAACCCGAATCAACAAAAGGCAATTGATACCTGCAATGCATATTGGAAGATGGTGAAAGCTGGTTTTAAGGACTCAGGTCCAGACGCGCAATCTCCAGTAAATTTCACTTGGGGGATGAGCGCACTACTCAAAGGTCCCGATCCGGTGCGATTAAAGGCAGCGCGCCAGATGGGGAATCAATTTGGATTTACCGATCGCCTGGATTACATATTTTTTAAGAATGGGGTATCGCTGAGTTCATCGAAAATTGTGGGCAATACATATCCAGAAGGAAGCGTATGGCGTTGCGGCGATTCAATCTGTAATGACACAGATCATGCCAGCGTTGTGGCATCTCTCTCGCTCCCAAAGAGCGCAGCGGTTGATACAGCGCTCGATGCACATACTCCATTTCCAATCTCATTTTGGAACTGGGTGGGACTTATCGTAATCGCGCTCTACTTCATAAAGAGAGCATTGAGGCGGCGAGTAGTGAAGAACAAACCTAAAGAGATAAAGACCGCAAAATAAAGTAGATGGCCAAATATCGAAGCATCGACAGTGCCGAGAGTAAGTGACCGCATTAACTCAATACCTTGAGTTAATGGAGACCAATGGATAATGGCGGCCAACCAATTTGGAAGAATGCTCAATGGGAAGAATGAACCGCTGAAGAGCGTAATTGGCATTAAAGCAATATTGATCATTCCTAATTGCTGGAAACCCTTCATATAACTTGTGAGGGCCATGCCAATCGCGGCAAAACCAAAACCAATCACGACTCCAGCTGGAATTACGGCGATACCCCACCAACTGTGGATCAATCCGAGCGGCGCAACAATTGCCATAAAAGTTGTTGAGTAGAGCGCTCCACGGAACAAGGCCCAGCCAATTTCACCAAGAGCAACATCCATGGGTCCAAGCGATGTTGCCAGCATTGCGTTATAGAGCTTCTGTTCGTGCATTTTAAAGTAGACATTCCAGGTGGAGTCCATAATTGCACCCATCATTGCGGCACTGGCCAATAAACCAGGAACAATAAATGATGCATAACTAACGACCATTCCATTATCAAGCGTTACATCGCCGACAAAAGAACCTACACCAAATCCAAAGACAAAGAGATTGAGAAGTGGTTCGACGAAGCCAGAGATAACGATGAGATAAGTACTCGACTTAAAGGCAATCCAACTGCGTTCTAGGACAGATCGAGCTCGGCCAGCATAAATTGCTTCGCCAATTTTTCCACGACGCTTATCGGCAAGTACAACCGCAGATAGAAAACTCATTTCGCCAGCCTTCTCTCAAAAATTTTAATTGAAGCAGCAAGCCCCACAACCGTCATAGCAATTAAGACTATAAGGTGAGTTAAAACCAACCACAGTGGCGTTTCGTGGCCATAGGAGAGGAAGCGCCCTAAATTAGAGGCGTGCCATAGAGGTGATAACCAACCAACCCAACGTAGGAAGAGCGGCACAGAATCGAGCGGAAAGAATGTTCCGCTCAAGAGAAACATTGGCTGCAATACAAATCGACTTATAAAGGTAAAAAATGCATCATCTTTTTTAGTCAGCGCCGTGACTGCCAACATAATGGCGGCAAAGGCGGCTCCAGCAAGAAAGCCGGTCGGAATGAGTAGCCACGAGCGCGGATCATCGAGAAGACCAAAAACTGCCATGATGCAGAAATAGATGATCACTGTGAAGAAATTTCGCACCATTGATGCCAGATATACGCCCAGTGCAATCTGTCGGCCCTCCAGCGGGGTTGCATTCATGGAGTAGAAACCCTTATTCCACAAGAATCCGGCGAGGGTTGGAAAGATTACTTCATCCATCGCGCCTTGAACTGCAGCATTTGCCAATAGCGCCGGAGCCAGAAAGACCATGTATGGAACACCATCAACTCCGCCTGAATTGTTATTGACCAAAGTTCCTACACCTACACCAATTGCCATTAAATAGAGAAATGGATTGGCGATTGAATAAAGCAAAATCTCAAGGAGAAATTTCCGCATATTAATAATGCGCGCCTCAAAGACAAAACGAGAGCTAAAAGGGATTAATTCGCGCACTTACTCAACCAAGGATCTTCCAGTGAGACGCAAGAAGACATCTTCTAGTGAACTACGGCGTACCAATGAGGTGCGTGGATGGAATCCACCGGAGACTATCTCTTCAAGTAAGTTTTCGGCATCTTCTGAATAGAGCAAGATGCGATCTGGCAAAATTTCAATGCTCTCGCTCTTATCACGCAGTTGTTCTGCAATTTCTTCATTACGATCTCCGCCAAATCGAAGTTCGAGCACTTCTTTAGAAGAGTAACGCTTTATCAAATCAACTGGTGAGCCTTCCGCCATAATCTTTCCGCGATCCATAACGACCAAACGCTCACAGAGTTGTTCAGCTTCATCCATAAAGTGGGTAGTAATAACGAGAGTGACACCTTTTTCCTTCAACCTAAAGAGTCGATCCCAAAGAATGTGGCGGGCTTGAGGATCGAGACCGGTGGTAGGTTCATCCAGCATCAAGATATCTGGCTCGCTGACCAGCGCTCGGGCAATAGTAAGGCGGCGCTTCATACCTCCAGAGAGTGATTCAACTTTGGCTTCGCGCTTCTCCTCTAGCTGTGCAAACTCGAGCAGTTCATCAATCTTGCCTTTAATAAACTTACGTGAAAGCCCGAAATAGCGACCATAGATATAGAGGTTCTCGGTAACTGTTAATTGCTCATCAAGATTATCTTTTTGTGGCACAACCCCTAAATGGGCACGAATTTGCGGACCAAATTGCTCTGGATCTTTACCAAGAATTGTTATCTCGCCAGCACTTCGCTGTGAGGTAGCGCCAATGATGCGCATGGTGGTGGATTTACCAGCGCCATTTGGCCCGAGCAAACCAAAGGATTCACCCTTATAAACCGAAAAATCGATTCCATCGACAGCGGTAAAGTCTCCAAAGACTTTTCTTAATCCACGCGCAACTATGAGCTCTTCAGGCATAAGGAGAAGAATATAAGAAGTTTGAGTGCCGTTTAACCAATCACGGATAGAGCCCGCGAAGTTTGTGAGCATCGGCTACTCGACTTACACCGAGCATCAT
>CAZMBG010000040.1:6739-8676 GCA_964564615.1 uncultured Candidatus Planktophila sp. | reverse complement strand
ATCAAAAGGTTAGAGGTTCGAATCCTCTCGGGCGCGCAACTATTTACAGATTTATAAACTGGGAAATTATTACCAGAACCGCCAACACAGAAAATATCGCTTGGATTTCGCGTCTCACAATAACTTTTGAAAAGGCTGGCAAGAGAGTAAGGGCTGCCAAGAGGACTCCTGAAACGATTGATATCCCGGCCGTAAATTCAATGTTTGATTTATCGTTTTGATATACCAAATTAATTCCACCCAGAGCGATTAAGGTGTAGGCCAGATACTTAAGATAGTTATTTGTCATAGTCATATTCCGAGTCAAAGTGAATGGCCCCCGAGATTACTCGGGGGCCATAACCTTTAGTGGGCGTCTGCCATACCTTCAGCAGCAGATTTCATTTTTGCAATCTTGTAGATTGTTAGGCCAAATACGCATTTAGCCAAGACGTCTGCAACTGTATATCCAATTTGACGATAGGTGAAAAGCGAAGCCATTTCAGACGTGCTTGGATTCGAAATTACCATAGGAATCAAATAAGAAATTGGGTACACACCCCATGTGGCGATAAGCAACAAACGTAGTCGACCTACTGTTGCTGCAACACCTGCTGGTTGACGATCGAGTGATTTACTCAATTCAACGAACAATACATAGAGAATATAGAGGAAAGGAATGGTTGAAAGAACTCCCCAAAGGGTCTTTGTGCCATTATCTGTTGCTATTTCTCCTGGATAACCAAGTGCAATCATCGCTGCAGATGCAGGCACTAATCGCCAAATCAGTGACTTAGCTGCCTCTTGCGCTAAAGCAAGAACCGCGATTACCTCTACGAGTAGAAGTGGAACAGTCAGAATCCAGTCGACGTAACGATAGGCTTCATTGAAAGCTCCTTGTTGGGTTCCAATTGTGAGGGCATCTTTAACCGAAGATTCATTGAATGAATTGAAAATTCGGAAATAGTGGTAGCCCGCGATGAATGTGACCATTGATGACATTACAAGCGCAGATCGATACTTAGGAAGTACTCGATTTTGCGAAACTAATGTGTAAACGGTGCACGCAAGCATTGAGATTAAGCCAAATGAAAATACGTTATAGAGCGTACTCCACTGGCCGCTTGATAGTTGTAGCATTTATCTCTCTCCGTTTCGGGAATAGGTTTCCCTAGCTCAATCAGGTTACGCCTGGAGAGCACTGAAAAGAATAGACTTTAAGTACATATAAAGCCTTAATTGCGACATTTAGCTATAAATTGAATTGCCTTTAGCGCTCGTATTCTCCCCTGTCCGCACGTCAATAGGGAATCCTCCACACTCGTGGACATTACACAATTTTCTCTATGAAGTATCGCAAAGTTGTGACCGTACTTTGGTGCTATGAGTCAATCACCACATGCCACACTAAGTCGCAGAGCCTTTCTCGGAGCATCAGCAGTCACACTCTTACCCCAGTGGGCGATTGGTAAAGCACTTGCAGCCGATCTACCGACCTTTCAAATTTTAGTTGGCGCACCATCCAATTCATCGGCGCTTCTCAATATCATTTCATCGCAACCGGCAACTTTTTTTGTTGAGTACGGAACTTCAAAAACTATTTTTTCAAAGAAAAGCGCAGAAAAGGCAGTAGTTTCAAATCAACCACAGGAGTTTCTTATCAATGGCTTGAGAGCTAACTCTAAAATCTATTATCGTATTGCGTATAAAGATGCCTCTGGATATTCAAGAACTACCATATCAAGCTTTACTACCCAACGAAAAATAGCAAGCACTTTCGCATTCACAGTACAAGGTGACACCCATCCTGAACGTGCTGGAAAAATGTTTAACTCTGATTTATATAATGTAACCCTAGGTAACATTGCATCGCAAAGCCCAGACTTTCATATTTTACTCGGCGATGATTTTAGTATTGACCCCATTATTGGCAAAGGGCAAGCTAATCAAGCGAACAT
>CAZMBG010000040.1:0-6639 GCA_964564615.1 uncultured Candidatus Planktophila sp. | reverse complement strand
TACAACTATGAATGGGGCGGAAAGGATCCGGCTGGAAAGACCACCTTTGCCCAGGAGCGTCCAAATTGGCAGTTACCAATACATGATTTGATGGTTAAGAATAAAGTTAATATTTTCTTTCAAGGACACGACCACATTTTCGTCACGCAAGAGCGGGATGGCCTCATATATCAATCAATGCCCAATCCAGCAGATGACACATTCTCAATGTTTAACGAGACTGCCTACCTGACTGGAACTAAAGCTCCTAACTCAGGTCACGTACGAGTTACGGTTAGCCCAGCTAGCGCAAAGGTAGAGTATTTCTTGGCAGCGCGATCTACTGATACTTCTCGAAAGAATCTTACGCTTGCCCATTCCTATACAGTGAAGCCAAAGTGAGTACCTGAGATGCATGACCACGAAATCACCCACTTATCAGATTTGAGCAGAAGAGGCCTGCTATTCGGGGCTGGAATTTCTTTAGGTTCAGCGCTCTTGGGTAGTGGATTACTCGAAGAATCACTTGCCGCAACAACAATCAAGCTTCCTGGATTTGGCAATTTTGCAAACTCAGTGAAAGTATTTAAAAACTCGAAATATTATCTTGTAGAAAGTAATGGTCTACCAGATCATCAATTAATGGTTGGCATTAAGAGCTGGCAGCAACAAATCCCAACACCTCAGAATTACACGGGTATTAATGCTTGGTCGATTCCAGTGTCACCCACAATTTCCAAAAGCCCTATTTCAGCAAAAAACCACTTCTTCCGCGGAGCTATTGCTCTAGCTGTCAATGGGGTTCCAATCTTTAACGCACTCAATAATCGCGGTGATGATGCATATCTAGCTGGAGAGCTTGATGATTGGGGTGGGCATTGTGGTCGAGCAGATGATTATCACTATCACATCGCCCCACTTCACCTATCAAAGATTGTGGGAGTGAAAGCACCTATTGCTTATGCACTCGATGGATTTCCTATCTATGGCTTAACCGAGGTAGATGGAAAGCCGGTAAAAGGGCTCGATGAGTTTAATGGCCATTTCGATTCCAAGAAAAAATACCACTATCACGGCACCAAGAACTTCCCATATATCAACGGTGGCTTTAAGGGTGAGGTTATTGAAATAGAAGGCCAAGTTGATCCACAACCGATAACTAAGGCCTTTAGGCCTGCGGGTGAACCGCTACGAGGTGCCACGATTACTGACTTTGCAAGACTTGGGAATGACTCATATCAACTTAGTTACGCACTAAATAATCAGAGCTACTCTCTGAAATATCAAGCAACTCAATCAAATGTACAAATTTCGTTTATTTCGCCTGATGGCAGCACTAGAGATGAAACTTATCAACGGAGATAACAATTATGGCCAAAATTAGTAGACGTCAACTCATCCGGGGAACGATTCTCGGCGGATTTGCTGGTGTGTTTTTACCAAAAACCACCCAGGCCGCCAGCCCGATAACTGTAACAGTCTCCAGTGTCCAGAGTTCGCGAGTGGTATTAAGTCTCAGTAGTGCACAAGCGGTAAAGGTCTATGTTGAATACGGAGTTAAATTTGGAAATTTCACTAGCAAAACTCAAATTACAACCCTTAACAAAAATTCAAATATCACTGTAACAGGATTAAAAGCCGCTACAAAATACTTCTATCGAATTCGTTATGTAATAGGAAACTCGACTAAATACTTAGTTGCCTCATCCGGAAACTTCACGACTAGTACGCAAACCGCAAATTCAGTATTCGCAGTGCAAGCTGATCCGCATATGGATGAAAACTCTGATACAAATGTTTATCTCGGAACCCTTGGCCAAATAGTTGCTGCCAGTCCGGCGTTCCTCATCGATCTTGGCGATATATTTATGGTCGATAAGTTGAAAGATAAGAGTGAAAGTAACATAAGAGCTCGGTTTGAATTAATGAAGGGATTCTACGAAAAACTTCAAGGAGTCCCACTAAAAATTTGCCTCGGCAATCACGACGGTGAATTGGGATATAGTAAATTCAACACCAAGAGCTATAGAAAAGAGTATTTTCCAGATCAAACTGGAGAATTAGCATATTTCGCTATTGACGGCCCCGATCAGCTTCACGTTGTGCTAGATCCATTCACATATACCACTGAAAACCCTAAGAGTGATGGCTGGCAATGGACATTAGGAAATACGCAATATAAATGGCTAGAAGACACTCTAAAAAATTCTAAGGCCAAATTTAAATTTGTGTATATCCATCATTTGCTCGTTGGAGATGCTACTTCCCGAGGTGGAGTAGAAATTGCACAATTTAACGAGTGGGGTGGTAAAAATCGAGATGGCAGCGATGGTTTTTCCGAACATCGAGCAGGTTGGAGCAAGCCAATTCATCAATTGCTAAGAGATTATGGTGTATCAATCGTATTTAAAGGCCATGACCACTTATACGTAAAGCAAGAACTCGATGGAATTATTTACCAAACGGTGCCACAGCCAAGTCATCCGGGATTCAAAGTCGATCCCTCCCAGTATGGATACCTTTCCGGTACAGCTCTAGGTGGATCTGGATTTTTGAAGGTATCAACTGATTCTGGCCAGATTAAAGTCGAATTTATTCAGTACGACGGAAAAATAGCAGACACATATGTAAGGCAAGTTTAATAATGAGGGTAAGAATAATTTTGGTTCTAATTGTTGTAGCCACTTCATTTGCGACCCAAGGTTCATATGCGGCAACGACAAGCAGTTATACCGCTGAAATTTGGGTCGATAATTGGTTTGCCTTATATATAAATGGCAAGAAAATTGCTGAGGACTCCACCCCCTTTAATACCGAAAGATCTTTTAATAGTCAGAAAGTGAAATTTCAAGCCTCCTACCCATTTACAGTCGGCGTAATCGCAAGGGATTATGTAGCAACAGATTCTGGCTTGGAGTACATAGGTACAAATAGGCAGCAAATCGGCGATGGCGGATTTGTCATGCAGATCCGCGATGATAAGAGCGGGCAGGTAATTGCGGGTACAGATCACAGCTGGAAGGCGCTAGTAACTTTCAAGTCACCGTTAAACATAGAGTGTGCAACCTCCATTTCGCCAGATAAGGATTGTCAATTCTCCAAGATATCTACGCCAAGTAATTGGTCATCTCCTAATTTCAATGACAGTAAGTGGAGAAACGCAAGCGAGTTTACGCAAGAAGCTGTTGGTGTAAAGGAGGGATTCTTTGATATTAGCTGGTCTAATTCGGCAACATTGATTTGGAGTAGCGACCTCAAACTAGATAACACCATACTTTTTCGGAAGAAGATCCTCAAACCCCAAATTACGGTAACTCCTTCTATAAGAATTGCTGGACTCAGTAATCAAAGTGCGCTCCCTAAAAAATATACATGCGATGGAGAATCAATCAGTCCGGAAGTCACCTGGGAAGGATTTCCTGCCACAGCAAATTACTTTGTGTTAGTTATGTCTACACCAGCCGGTCCGCCACGGAATGGAGAAGTGGCGACAGACACTCATTTTGAATGGATTCTTGGAGAAATTTCTGGGCGGATAAAGACTATTCCTGAAGGTGGAAGTGCCATTATTGGCAAACTAGGAAAGAACTTTCAAGGTAGAAATATATATGCAGCTCCATGTTCACAAGGGCCCGGCATAAAGCAATACACATTCACCTTATATGGCCTCCAAAGAAATATTCAGGTTACCGACTCAACCGATGAATACTTATCGCAAGTGAAGCGAGAAGCGGTTGCGACCGCTTCAGTAACGCTCAATTACGCCAGGAGTTAAGTTCAAGCAACCTAACGCAGTACGCTTTAATTAATCCATGACACGAATCTTGCTCACGGGCTTTGAGCCTTTTCATAAGGCAACCCAGAACCCCACGCAGGAGATCATTAAAGCCATTGAATCCCAATCTCTCGCCGATATTTCGACCATGGTGCTGCCGGTTGTATTCGGTAGCGCTTCGCATATGGTTAAAGCCAAGATTGATGAAATTCAGCCAGAGATCGTAATCATGTTGGGCCAAGCAGAAGGCCGTAACCAAATCACGCCAGAAAAAATTGCAATTAATCTAGATGATGCTCGGATTGCTGATAACGACGGAAATAAACCTTCACATCAGGCAATAGTTGCAAGTGGTCCCGATGGTCTCTTCTCTACCTTACCTGTGGTGCGTATTGTCGAGACGCTCAAGCGCGCTGAAATTCCAGCGGCGATATCAATGAGCGCCGGAACTTTTGTCTGCAACCATATTTTCTACGCAGTGCAACATCATTGCTTAGAAAAGAATTTACAAACAGGTTTTATCCATGTGCCACTCATGGAATCGCAGGCGACCGAATTCCCGGGTTTGCCTACGATGCCACTTGCGACGATGGTAAAAGCAGTAAATGTAATACTTACTGAGTTATCACCAAAGTAGATTGTCCGGTGACAGCAACCTTTCCACCGGATACTGTTCCGAGTGGTTTAACACCAGCTGCCCCACCTTTAACCACAACTGTCCATTTCTTGTTGTTCGGCAAAGTTACAGTTGCAGATCCAGAATTTGCATTATGAATAACTACGATAAGTGAAGCCTTATCTTTAGCTGCTTTTCCATTGAGGCTATAACCAATGACCCCCTCCGGAGATTTCAAGAATTTCAAGTTGGCTTTGACTTCGGCTGCGGTATTCATTCGGAAGGCTGGGTGAGCAGCACGTAGCGCAAATAATCCTTGGTAGTACTTCACCGCAGCCACGTACTTCACTTTGGTCGACCATTTCAATGAGTTGGTGGCATCATCGGATTTATAACTATTGTCGTCTCCATTCTTGGAGCGTAGGAACTCCTGCCCAGCTTGCATAAATGGCACACCTTGAGCCAAAAATGCGATGGAGGCGGAGAATTCACTGAGTTGAAGAACACCAGCAGGGGTTATGCCCTTAACACTGGCAGTCAACTTATCGGCAAGAGTTAAATTGTCATGAGCTTCAACATAATTTACAGATTGACCAGGCGCATCAGAGGTCCACTTGGTCAATAAGCTCTCGTCGTAAACAGTGTTACCTGCTATTCCAGCGACAATATCTGAATCAGCGCCGAGCTTTCCGGTCGCCCAACCGGTATCCGCAGCTTTAAATACAGATCCCTTAATGCCATCACGAATTTGATCATTAAAGGCAGCAATTTTTCCGAGCTTATCAATGTTGTATTGATTTGCGCGTTGTTCAGGTGGGAGAGTTCCCATGTTCCAACCTTCACCAATAATGATGATGGTTGGATCGATTGCCTTAAGAGCAGCGCTCACTTCATTCATAGTCTTGATATCGATTAAGCCCATTAAGTCGAAACGGAAACCATCGAGATTGTATTCACTCGCCCAGTACTTCACTGAGTCAACAATGAATTTTCTCACCATAGGACGCTCGGATGCCACATCATTACCGCAACCGCTTCCATTAGTGAGATTGCCAGAACTATCTGTACGGAAAAAATAACCTGGAACAATCAAATTTTGTGAGAACGCTGCAGCGTCATATACGTGGTTGTAAACAACATCCATATTGACTCGAAGGTTCTGGTTATGTAGAGATTGAATAGCCTGCTTTAACTCAGTAATTCGAGCAGTCGGACTTGTAGGGTCGGAGCTATATGACCCTTCTGGAACATTGTAATTCTGTGGGTCATATCCCCAATTGAATGTTGGGTTCTCCTCTTTTACCGACGCGTAATCGAAGATAGGAAGTAGTTCAACGTGGGTAACACCGAGCTCTTTAATTGCAGCTACTCCAGTTTTTTGGCCGTTATATGAGGTATTAACCTCAGTAAATGCCAGATATTTCCCTTTATTTGCGCTCGAAATCCCACTCGAAGCATCCATCGACAAATCGCGGACATGTAATTCATAAATGACAGCGTCGGTGGTCTTGCCGCTAAAAGCCGGCTTTGTTCTCTTCCAATTAACGGGATTGGTCTTTGCTAAATCAACAACCACTCCACGGGCACCATTGATTGTGGTTGCCCGAACATATGGATCAACGGCTTCATTAACTTGCTTATCTACCGTTACTCGATAGTTGTAGATCAAACCATTCTTGTCGCCTGACAGAGAGGTAATCCAAGTTCCATTGACATCCTGTTTCATAGACTGCTCTACACCTTCAGCGTTAGTTGAAGTTGCTTTTGCATATGTCACTAGCTTTACATCGGTTGCGGTAGGCGCCCAGACTCGAAATTTTGTTTCTGTCGACGAATAGGTGTTACCTAAGTCGTTGCCGGTGTAGGTATATTTACTTGCAAAATCCGCTGAATCATATAGTTGAGCTGTCTTGGCACCCGCAGGAACTTGAATCTCACCAGTTGGCATTTCGTAATGAATTACTGCGTCATTTTGCCGCAACCAAATCTCACAACTTCCATCGGAGTTGAATTTAGTAATAAAACGATCGGCAGCTACATCTTTCTCTACCCAGGCACCTTTGCGGACAATAATTCCAATATTGTCAAAGGAATCCATCTTGTCGATAGAAACCGTGACCACTTTTCCAAAGGCATCTTCTCCAGTGAATTTGACGCCATCTTTATTCACATCAGAATCAGAGCCGGAAATCATGTTGCGCCAGAGCCAGAGTTCCCAGCCAGTGTAATCGCCACTCGGACGTTGATAGTGAACAGTTAAGTTAACTAC
>CAZMBG010000039.1:0-8727 GCA_964564615.1 uncultured Candidatus Planktophila sp. | reverse complement strand
TATCGCTGCAGGGATTCTTAGAGAAAGTTTCACTTGTAGCCGATAGTGATGACATCCCCGAAGGCGAGGATCACGGGGGAGTAGCAACTTTGATGACGCTGCACACCGCTAAGGGCTTGGAATTTCCCACTGTCTTTCTTGCAGGTATGGAAGAGGGCATATTTCCGCATGCCCGAACACTCGATGATCCAAAGGAGATTGAAGAGGAGCGACGACTTGCCTACGTTGGTCTTACTCGCGCCCGGCAACGGTTGTATGTCATGCGGTCTGAATATCGGTTGACTTTTGGAACACCCAAATACAATGCAGCTTCTCGTTTTCTCGATGAAATTCCATCCACACTGATTGAGTGGAAAGGCGAAGGCAAACCCGCTTACTCATCGTCTCGAAAAGTTCGCACCACTACAGCACCCCCACCACGTGCCACCGGAAAAGTTTCACAAGGCATGGTTCTCACAGTTGGTCAGCGGGTGACTCATGACACATTCGGTTTAGGCACCGTGGTAGCTACATCTGGTGAGGGCGATAAGGCTGAGGCGACGATTAACTTCGGCTCATACGGAGATAAACGGCTTCTGCTGAGATATGCGCCAGTGACTCCGCTCTAAATTAACGCGCAATAGATATGACGCCTTAGAATGGCGCCATAATTCCAAGGCTAAGGAGCCATGAGTGGATCTCTACGAATATCAAGCGCGCGATCTCTTTGAGAAGCACACCATTCCAGTACTCAAAGGTGCAGTTGCAACAACCCCCGAGCAGGCGCGCGATGCAGCGGCCGCAATGGGTGGCAAAGTAGTTGTGAAGGCGCAGGTGAAAGTCGGTGGCCGCGGTAAAGCAGGCGGTGTCAAGTTAGCTGTAGATCCGCAAGATACCTTTGATAAAGCCTCTGCGATTCTCGGAATGGATATTAAAGGTCACACAGTTCATAAGGTGATGATTGCGCAGGCTGCTCCGATAGCCGAAGAGTATTACGTTTCCATTTTGCTTGATCGTTCAAATCGAACCTTCCTTGTGATGGCCTCGGTTGCGGGCGGAATGGATATTGAAGAAGTTGCTCGCACAACTCCAGAGAAATTGGCAAAAGTTCCAGTATCAGCAGTTGAGGGAATCACTTCAGCGCTCGCTCAGAAAATTGTGGCGCAGGCACAATTTCCACTTGAAATTGCAGATCAAGTTGCAAATGTCTTGGTAAAACTCTGGGAGACATTTAAATCAGAAGATGCAACGTTGGTTGAGGTCAATCCACTCGTAAAGACAGAAGATGGTCGCATCATTGCCTTGGATGGCAAGGTTACTCTCGATGACAATGCTGAATTCCGCCAAGCAGACCACGAAGCGCTAGTAGATCACGCAACTGCAAATGCACTCGAAGCGGCAGCAAAAGAGAAGGGTCTCAACTACGTCAAGTTAGACAATGGTCAGGTCGGAATTATCGGTAATGGTGCCGGCTTGGTAATGTCCACGCTCGATGTAGTTGCGTATGCTGGCGAAAAATTTGGCGGAATGCGCCCAGCTAACTTCCTCGATATTGGAGGCGGAGCTTCTGCTCAGGTGATGGCCGATGGCTTATCTATCATTCTTGGTGACCCTGATGTAAAGAGTGTTTTCGTCAATGTTTTCGGCGGAATTACTGCTTGCGATGCAGTCGCTAACGGAATCGTGCAAGCGCTCGAGCTTCTCGGCGGAAAAGCAACCAAACCAATCGTGGTGCGCCTTGATGGAAATAATGTCAATGAGGGCCGCGCAATTTTAAATGCTGCTAATCACCCACTGGTAGAGCAGGTAGACACAATGGATGGAGCAGCTTCCCGCGCTGCAGAATTGGCGGCAAAGTAATGTCAATCTTTATTAATTCAACAAGTAAAGTCATTGTTCAAGGAATGACCGGATCTGAAGGCACGAAACACACTGGACGCATGTTGGCGTCAGGTACAAATGTTGTAGGAGGCGTGACACCTGGTAAGGGTGGTCAAAGCGTTGAAATCGGCGGCAGAACTCTTCCTGTATTCAATACAGTTGCCGAAGCGGTTGCCGCTACTGGCGCTAATGTCTCCGTGGTTTTCGTTCCACCCAAGTTTGCAAAAGCTGCGGTCGTTGATGCTATAGATGCGGCAATGCCACTCGTTGTCGTCATCACTGAAGGCATTCCAGTGCACGACACTGCATTCTTCTGGTCATACTCACAGGGCAAGCAGACCAAGATCGTTGGCCCTAACTGCCCAGGACTTATTAGCCCCGAACAATCCAATGTTGGAATTATTCCCGCCGACATTACTAAGAAGGGTCCAATCGGACTGGTATCAAAATCCGGAACTTTGACCTATCAAATGATGTACGAACTACGCGATATTGGTTTCACAACTGCAGTTGGTATTGGCGGAGATCCCGTAATTGGCACAACACATATTGATTGCCTGCGCGCATTCCAAGATGATCCTGAAACAGAAGCAATTGTGATGATTGGTGAAATCGGAGGCGATGCGGAAGAACGTGCAGCTGCATTTATTGCAGAGTATGTGAAGAAGCCGGTTGTCGGTTATGTTGCAGGTTTCACCGCTCCAGAAGGAAAGACGATGGGCCATGCAGGTGCCATTGTTTCTGGCTCATCCGGAACAGCAGCCGCTAAAAAAGAGGCGTTGGAAGCAGCTGGCGTGAAAGTTGGTCAGACTCCAAGCGAAACTGCGCGCTTAATGCGCGAAATCCTAGGACGCTAACTCTTCAATGCAACGCGTCCTTTCGGTCTCGTTGTCACACGCTTTTCGGGCGGCCGCTTTTGTACTGTTGCCATCATCTTTCATTGCGCTCATTGCTTGGGCCACTGCGGGCAGCTCGTCTGGCAGCACTACCGACCCCATTCGCGGGGCGGTCTGGATTTGGCTTGGTGCACACCACATTCCATTTGCGTTGGCGATACCACCGGCGGGTACAGAGGGATACTTCTCATATCTACCTTGGGGCGCAATCGCAATTCCTTTCTTAGCAGTTCGGTCAACATTTAATCGAGCGCTAGATCGACTTCAAGGCGACTACCACGACATCAATGGAGTACGTCTAGTCTTTGCCGGTTTCTACGCAGTCATTGTTACTTCTTTGGCGTATCTCAGTAAATCGAGTGCAGTGCATCCTGAATGGTATTTCGCGCCACTCTTCTCACTCATTATCGCTCTGATTTCTGTACTTACTTGTGGGCAACGTCCCGCTATGTCGCAACCATTTCAGATTGCCGTGCGCATCTTTTCTATTTTACTTGGCGGAGCGCTCATTGCCGTTGGAGTCTTAGTGTTCACCAATCTCAATACTGTTAAGAATATTTTTATTACTCTCCAACCAGGAATTTTTGGCGGATTACTTCTCTTACTGCTTAATATTCTCTATCTGCCAAATGCTGCAATCGCCTTACTTTCGTACGTTGCGGGCAGTGGATTTGCAGTAGGACGCGGCACATTGATTTCATCGTGGTGGTATCACATCGATCAACTTCCCGCGATTCCTTTGCTCGGAATATTGCCAACCCAGCGCCATCCATTAGCAATTACTCTGGCCATGATCTTTATTGCAGTAGGAGCGTTACTTGCTTACTGGACATTGAATTCAGGTCTTCAACTAGCGATTCAGACCGCCATCTTCTTCTCGGTCATCCTCTTACTTCTTGCCTATCTTTCAAGCGGATCATTGATGACTTATGAGATGGGAGCTTTTGGAGTTTCAGTATGGAAATTTGGCGCTACCGCTTTGCTTGAGATGGCGCTAGGCGCTGCAGTTACCACTATTCTTCTTGAGCGATCTGCACGATGAAGCGAATAATCGTTCTCGCCTCAGGATCAGGCACTCTTGCACAAGCCATCTTCGATGCTCATTTCGATGGTGCAGAAGTGATTGCACTGATATCTGATCGAACTGATGCGCCCGTCTTACAGAGAGCGGAATCAAAACGGATCGAAAGCTATTGCATTCCAATGACTTCAGATCGCAACAATTGGAATATCGAATTAGAAAATTTGCTCGGTGCGCTGCGTCCAGATTTAGTCGTAAGCGCTGGATTTATGCGTATCCTGCCAGAGTCAATTACGACTCGATTTAGAATTATCAATAGCCATCCAGCTCTACTGCCACTCTATCCAGGCGCTCATGCTGTTCGCGATGCGCTCGCAGCTGGCGCTAAAGAGACTGGCGCCACTATCCACTGGGTGGATGCTGGAGTTGATACCGGCCCCATCATTGCCCAGGAACGGGTTGAAATTCACCCAGGCGATGACGAAGCAACTCTCCACGAACGCATTAAGATTCAGGAACGCGGTCTCATAGTTGCGACCATTGCCTCACTTATACCCACTCTGGAGAGTTAAATGTCAGATCGCAAACCCATTCGCCGCGCTCTTGTAAGTGTTTACGATAAAGAGCGTCTACTCGAGCTTGGAACTGCTCTTAAAGAAGCAGGCGTTGAAATTCTTTCAACTGGCTCAACTGCAAAGACTTTAGCGGATGCAGGAATCGCTGTTACTGAAGTGAGTAGTTACACCGGATTTCCAGAGATTATGGGCGGGCGAGTAAAAACACTACATCCACGAATTCATTCTGGCATATTGGCTGATCAAAATAACGCAGAGCACCTTAAAGCAATCAAAGAGTTAGATATCGCGCCCTTCGATTTGGTAGTAATTAATCTCTACCCATTCGCAAAGACGCTGATGTCCGGCGCTTCATTTGATGAGTGCATTGAGCAGATTGATATTGGTGGTCCATCTATGTTGCGCGGAGCTGCCAAGAATCATGGTTCAGTCGCAGTGGTGTGCCACGAACACCAATATGATCAAGTTATCTCATCTATAAAAGCCGGCGGTTTTACCGCAGCCGAGCGGAAGAATTTAGCGCTGGAAGTATTTCGCACCACCGCCGAATATGACTTGATGATTGCAAGTTGGCTAGGTACCACAATATCAATGGACATTCCAGATTGGTTTGGAATGATCTATAAGCGCGAAAGCTCGCTTCGTTATGGTGAGAATCCACATCAAGCAGCATCAATTTACCGTGGTGGACCAGCCGGAATAGTTCAAGCGCAACAATCACACGGTAAAGAAATGTCATTTAATAATTACACTGATGCCGATGCTGCATGGCGGGCGGCGCACGATCACAGCCAACCATGTGTCGCCATTATCAAACATGCCAATCCGTGCGGTGTGGCTACTGGAGAAAATATTGCAGATGCATATCTCAAAGCCCATGCTTGTGATCCAGTGTCCGCATTTGGAGGAGTAGTAGCAGCAAACCGAACCGTAACTGTTGCGATGGCTGAATCACTGTCGCAGGTATTTACGGAAGTGATAATTGCACCTGATTATGAACCTGGGGCGCTAGAAATATTGATGAAGAAGCCATCAATTCGAATTCTTACCTGTGAAAATACTCGAATAAATCCATTTGAAATGCGTCCAGTATCAGGTGGCATTTTGGTTCAAGATACTGATTTGATTAACGCGGAAGGCGATGATGCGGCTCATTGGAAGCAAATGACCGGAGCTCCGGTGAGCCCAGATGTTTTGGCCGATCTTCAATTTGCCTGGCGCGCAGTTCGGGCAGTGAAATCTAATGCGATTTTACTGGCCAAAAATGGCGCAGCAGTTGGAATTGGAATGGGTCAAGTAAACAGAGTGGACTCAGCAAAGTTGGCAGTTGATCGAGCCGGTGATCGGGTAGCAGGTAGCGTGGGCGCATCAGATGCTTTCTTCCCATTTGCAGATGGACTAGAAATTCTCACCAATGCAGGTGTTCAAGCTATTGTCCAACCAGGTGGATCCGTGCGAGATGAAGAGGTTATTGCCGCAGCCCAGAAGGCCGGCATTGCCATGTTCTTTACCGGTACGCGACACTTCTCTCACGCATAAAGGAGCACAATGAGCGCACAGATTCTCGATGGCAAAGCGCTAGCGGCGCAGATTAAATCAGATCTTGCAGTGCGCACCGCAGCCTTGAAAGCGAAAGGAATTACTCCTGGTCTAGGTACCGTCTTAGTCGGAGATGATCCAGGTTCACATTCATATGTTGCTGGAAAACATCGCGATTGTTCCGAAATTGGAATCAATTCAATTCGAGTAGATCTTCCGGCAACTGCTTCGCAAGCCGATGTTTTAGCGGCGATAAAAGATTTAAATAACGCTCGTGAGTGCACCGGTTATATAGTGCAATTACCATTACCGCGCGGCATCGATACTCAGATTATTCTCGAAGCGATAGATCCCGCCAAGGATGCTGATGGATTACACCCCATGAATCTGGGACGATTGGTTGCCGGATACGATGCTCCGCTTCCATGTACTCCGCGTGGAATTGTGGAGTTAATCAATCACTACAACATTCCCTTGGCGGGCGCTGAAGTGGTTGTTATCGGCAGAGGTCTAACAGTTGGGCGACCGCTGGGATTACTTCTCACTCGCAAACAAGAGAATGCCACCGTGACATTGACACATACCGGCACGAAGGATCTCGCCTTCCATACTCGCCGTGCTGATATCGTTGTCGCAGCTATTGGTCAGGCTCACTTTCTTAAAGCCGAGATGATTAAACCTGGCGCTGCAATTCTCGATGTTGGAATTTCACGCACTGAAGCTGGATTACTTGGTGATGTTGATCCCGGTGTGATGGCAGTTGCGTCATATGTCGCGCCCATGCCAGGCGGCGTCGGGCCGATGACGAGAGCAATGTTGGCTTCAAATGTGGTGGATGCATGCGAACGCTAGCCGCTCTCCATCTCCGCTTGGCGGCTATTGCAATTCTGCTCGGCGTTGCAGCCGGGGTAGTGGGCTATGTCCGAGTCGGCTCCATATTTATCGCCAGCGGGACCGCTGTGATTGCGCTTTCACATTGGCCGCAGCAGAATAAACGGCGCCGAATAATTGAGTGCTACTTCCCACTCGCTATCGCAGCCACATTGCTGGCCCTGGCGATTGCCCTCCCAAAAGGGTTGTAGAGTTATCTTGACGTCAAGATACTATCGATAGGACGATGAAGAATGGGTAAGAAAGTCACCGTAGTAGGTGCCGGATTCTATGGTTCAACAACTGCGCTTCGTTTAGCTGAATACAACGTCTTTGACGAGGTTGTATTGACCGATATTGTCGAAGGAAAGCCAGAAGGTTTGGCGCTCGACATCAATCAATCGCGATCGATTGAAGGATTTGAAACAAAAGTTATTGGAGCCACAACAACTGCCGATGGCGCAGGGTATGAGGCAACTGCCAACTCCGATGTTGTTGTTATTACCGCGGGACTCCCACGCAAACCAGGTATGAGTCGCATGGACTTAATTGGTGTTAACGCCGGAATTGTTCGCGGCGTTGCTGAAAATATCGCAAAGCATTCACCTAATGCCGTCATCATCGTTGTTTCTAACCCACTTGATGAGATGACTGCGCTCGCTCAAATCGCAACCAATTTTCCAAAGAACCGAGTTATGGGTCAGGCTGGAATGCTTGATACTGCACGCTTTACCCACTTTGTTGCAGAAAAATTAGGAGTACCAGTTGCGTCAGTTCAAACCCTTACGCTCGGTTCACACGGTGACACTATGGTTCCGGTTCCTTCCCGTTGCACTGTTAATGGTGCACCATTGAGCGAAAAGTTATCGGCCGCCGAAATTGAGGAACTCGTTACTCGTACCCGTAATGGCGGCGCTGAAGTAGTTGCACTTCTTAAGACCGGATCTGCTTACTACGCCCCATCTGCTGCCGCGGCCCGCATGGCAAAAGCTGTCATCGAAGATTCAGGTGCGGTCATGCCTGTATGCGCATGGGTCGATGGTGAATATGGAATTTCTGGGGTGTATCTCGGTGTCGAAGCTGAAATCGGTAAGAGCGGTGTTCGCAAAGTTGTCGAAACAAAGCTCACTGATTCTGAAATTGCATCACTAAAGGAAGCTGCCGAAGCAGTTCGCACCAAGCAAGCAGATGTGAAAGATCTATAGGAGAGAAGTAATGAGCAAAATCAAAGTAACTGGTACCGTCGTCGAGCTCGATGGCGATGAAATGACTCGCATCATGTGGCAATTCATCAAAGATAAGTTGATCTTGCCATACCTAGACGTCAATCTTGAATACTACGACCTCGGTATGGAGCATCGTGATGCAACCGATGATCAAGTAACCATTGATGCTGCAAAGGCTATTCAGAAGCACGGCGTTGGAGTTAAGTGCGCAACCATTACTCCAGATGAAGCACGTGTTGAAGAGTTTAAATTGAAGAAGATGTGGAAGTCACCTAACGGAACAATCCGCAACATCCTCGGTGGCGTCATCTTCCGCGAACCAATCATCATCTCCAATGTTCCTCGTTTGGTTCCTCACTGGACTCAACCTATTGTGATTGGTCGCCATGCCTTTGGTGATCAATATAAGGCGACAGATTTCAAGGTTCCAGGTAAGGGAAAGTTGACCATCTCATTCGTTCCAGAGGATGGTTCAGCGCCAATCCAACACGAAGTCTTTGACTTCGAATCATCGGGTGTTGCCCTTGCTATGTATAACGTAGATAAGTCAATCTATGACTTCGCGCGCGCATCAATGAACTATGGATTGCTGCGTAAGTTCCCGGTATATCTCTCAACCAAGAACACAATTCTTAAGGCATATGACGGTCGTTTTAAGGATATCTTCCAAGAAGTTTATGAGAAGGAATTCCAAAAGGATTTCGAAGCGGCTGGCATTTGGTACGAACACCGCCTCATCG
>CAZMBG010000038.1:0-8994 GCA_964564615.1 uncultured Candidatus Planktophila sp. | reverse complement strand
GACCCCCATATCGATGAGCCTTGGTTCTGTTGAAATCACTTTTGTGAGGAAATAATCAACTTTATCCAAGGACCATCCAAGGGCACGGACAAAGTCATTTCCAGTGCCAGCGGGAACTATCGCGAATGGTATCCGTCGAGGTATGCACGATTGAAAGATGAGATGAGCCAGACCATCTCCCCCGACGCTAATGACGCCTCTATAGCTGCCCGAGTCGAGGAGATTATTTAATTGCTTGGCAAGCTCCTTTGCAGTTTTTCCTTCTATGCGTATGTAAGGTTCGCTGTTCTTTTCAAGAAATGCCGCTACAACTGTGGCGAGACGAGCGCCCTTACCGACTCCTGAATGAGGATTAACTGCAACTATCCACACAGGTGCACTCAAATATCTTCTGGCGCGTCTATAGGTTGTGCTGGTGCAATTGGACCTGAAAGTACTTCAGAGTTCGAAGCAAACTTTCGGTTGCGCCGTTTGTCATTGAGAGTAGCAATTCCCCCAGCGATGAAATATAGACTGATCAGCGGCACCGCAAGGAGCGCCATCGATAGCGGATCAGGGCTTGGCGTGAATCCAGCGATAAAGACACAGATAGCAAAGACCCACATCCGCCACGGCTTAAGGATGGCCTTAGCGCTCAAGAAACCGATTGCATTGAAGGTAACAAGAAAGACTGGAAGTTCGAATGCAAGCCCAAAGAGCAGAATGACTCGCAACACGAAATCTAGATATTCATCGAACCTAATGAGGTTGGTCAAAGAATCAGGGGTGAAACTAAAGAGCATGTCGATTGCCGCGGGCAAACTCACAAAACCGAGAAGAACACCTAAAGCAAAGAAGGGAACGGATGCGGCAAAGAAACCGACGGTATACCGACGTTCTTTGCGGTGAAGGGCGGGCGCTATGAAAGCCCACAATTGATACATCCAGATTGGCGCGGAGAGAATAAGTCCACTGATAAAGGCGACTTTGATGTGAAGGTTGAATGGTCCGAGTACACCCTCGACATAAAGCGAATTGCAGACGTCGCTAGCCAACCTATGGGCATTATTACCTTGGCAAATTGGTTGAGAGAGTAGATCGATAATGTGGTTGTAGATAAACCAACTGACCGTCGAAGCTACAACAATAGCTAAAGACGATTTAAAAACTCTCTGTCGCAGCTCACGCAAATGATCCAGAAGCGGCATGCGACCATCACGGGTAGTCGCCACCTAAATTATTCTTCTGTTTTGTTATCGGTTTTCTTGTCGTCTTCTTGCAGCTCTTTCATTTCCGATTTGAAGATACGGAGCGAACGGCCAAGTGATCGGGCAGAATCAGGAAGTTTCTTGGAACCAAAAAGCACAGTAAATGCAACAACAATGAGAACGATATGCCAAGGCTTAAATGCGTTCATGGTGGACACTCCTCGATTGAACTAGTGATACAGGTCCATAAGGTACAGGAAAACCCGCTTAAAGGTCAGCGTAAAGTGACAATATTTCAGCGGCTAAGTGGTTGATTTCACCTCGAGCCGTGGAAGGGTCGAGCAATTCAACTTCTCCCCCAGCGGCTACGACAGCCTTAACGGCCCATTCTTTCGTATGCGCCTGAAACGATCCTTTTGAGCGACGATCTACTCGTTTCACTCGGAGAACTTCAGCATTCTCTCTCTTAAAGGAATGTAACTTAGCGGTGCCTTTAAAGTTCTCCTCTACTACTTGTTGAGGTTGTTGAGAATTATCAGCCATTGATTCAAGTGGCTTAATCGTGATGATTCGGTCTAGCCTAAATGTTCTGAACCCATTTGCTACATGGCAGAAAGCTTCACAATAGATATGTCCATCTTCTTCATAGACAGATAAAGGCGAAATCTCTCTCGATGTCGGTTGACTGTCGATCGATGAAAGGTATGAAATCTCGATGCGCTTACGTGAATGAATCGCATCTGTGAGATCTTTGGAAAGTTCGGAGGAAATTGAAGCAAGATGAGTGACAGTATCGCCAGCGAGCCCTTTTAACTTTAAGACTAGATGATCGAGTTCGGTTAGGAGATCTACTCTTGAAGCGGGTATTCCCTCACGTACTACTTCCAATCCAAGAAGGAGCGCCAAACTCTCTTCCGGTGTAAAGGCTCTCGGAGTGTTGAGATCGTCATGTTGATTAAGTGTTACAAACCCGGTTTCGTACGAAACTTCAATCATGTCGTACGGAGTCATATTTGGTGCGCCACACAGCGATAGAGCCACAAGTGAGGCAGTAATCTCTTTTTCGGTTGTGGCGAACTCTCGTGCGAGCTCTGAAATTGAACTGTATGGATGTGCATCAAGATATGGAACAAGATCCAATATTCGAGCAACTTCCTTTACAGGCGCGGTCAATTTAGCCATGGAGAACCATCACTCGTGTTAATGAGTCGATTACTTCAGATCTAAGAGATTCGGGAGAAATAACTATTGCATCTTTCTCCTCCCATAAAACCTTAATGCGCATTTCACGTTCATCCCAATACGGAACTTCAATAAGATCCCATTCAGCTTCAGTAGCGATAACCGTAGCTTTCTTTCGTAATCGCAGCGCTCGACCTTTTCGCACACGAATAGTGGCAATCAACGGTTGAGTCTCAATAGAAAGATGCTTCTGTAACTCCTCAAAATCGATCTCGTAGAGACCGCTCTTTCGAGAAACTGAAATTTCTCCGACTATCCGATCGAGGCGAAAGGTTCGCAACTCTTGTTTATCGATATCTAATCCAATTAAATACCAACGGTCTTTCTTATGAGATAAATGCCAAGGCGCAATGTGGCGACTCTCTGCGATTAATTCCCGATTGAGATATTCGAAGGTCAATTCCTTCCGCAAAGATAGAGCTTCAATTGCAGCATCAACGTTAATGGGTATGGATTTAAATGGCTGGGCTATAGCAGGAAGAATTGAGGTATCAACTTCAAGACCAGCCGACTTTAACTTAATGAGAGCGCTATGAACAGCATCTGCAGATTCTTGTGATTGAAAAACATTTTCAGCAAGAGTTATAAATGCTAATTGTTGCGGGGTTAGATCTTGTAACTGAAGTTGATACCGGCTCCGGTTGATTCGATATCCAATCTCGTCATCAAAATATGCGTCTATTGAACCGACTTCAATTTCGATTCCGATCTGCCTGAGTTCTTCTTTATCCCTTTCAAACATGCGATCACGAGCTTCCTGATCACCGTCATAGCCAGCAATTTTCGAAAAAATTTCGGATTTGGTAAGGAAGCGGCGAGAAGCCAGAAGTGCGATGGTGAGATTCACCAATCTTTCACTCTTCTGAGACACCGTAGGCTCCCTTAGCTGGGCGTCGACGGCGAGCAAGTACTTCTACTCCAGGCGCCATTCTTCGACTCATAATTAAGAAACCAGTGTGGCCAATCATTCTTTGTTGTGGACGTACGGCTAATCCTTCGTGATGCCATCCACGAACTAGCGTTTCGGAACTCTCCGGCTCAGTAAAGTGTCCATCGTTCTTAAGCGCCTCCGCTACATTCGATAATTGAGTAGTCGTGGCGACATAAGCCATAAATACTCCCCCTGGTCGCAAAACACGTGCTGCCATTTCAACACATTCCCAAGGAGCAAGCATGTCTAGAATTACCCGGTCATATTGCTTTTCGTGTTGAAAATCTTGAACCGAATCAACAGTAAGCGTCCAATGGGAAGGTACTTCGCCAAAGTAATCTGAGACATTATTCCGTGCTGTAGTGGCGAAATCTTCTCTCCGCTCGAAACTATCCACTATTCCAGCAGGACCTGTTGCTCGAAGAAGTGAAATCGTAAGGGCGCCGCTACCGACGCCTGCTTCAAGCACCCGAGCTCCGGGATAGATATCCGCGACTCCCACAATCATGGCGGCATCCTTGGGGTAAACAATCGTTGCACCACGAGGCATTGTTAAAACATAATCAGCTAGAAGTGGAATAAAGGCAGTGAATTTCAGACCTGCAGTTGTGCTGACAACCGACCCTTCAGGAAGTCCAATTAATTCATCATGCACTATCCACCCTTTGTGGGTGTGCCAT
The DNA here is from genome assembly GCA_964564615.1 of uncultured Candidatus Planktophila sp. Classification (GTDB taxonomy): domain Bacteria; phylum Actinomycetota; class Actinomycetes; order Nanopelagicales; family Nanopelagicaceae; genus Planktophila. Next base: position 4,954 of record CAZMBG010000038.1, on the reverse strand, counting down.
TCTTTACCTGGAGTCAATGTAAATGAATATAACTTGCCCTTTGCATCAGTCAGTTGGACTCGATCTCCTGCCTGAAAGTGACCGGTGCGGTTTAAGTCATAAGACACAGAGGGCATCTTATTGGAGATGTGTCTTTGGCGCACTAACCTAACGAGGTGGAACCATTACGACTCTCTCCGAGCCGAATTAATGATTTTAATAATTGTCCCGCCCTGTACAAATATCGCGCGATTCTCGCCCTACCGGAACCGCCAAGTATCGAAGCTGAACGCGGGAAGTTTATCCATTCCATATTAGAAGATCTCTATCGCCTATCTCGCTCCGAGCGAACCCTCGATAGGGCGCTTTCAGCGTTAGCACCAACGTGGAAGTCAATGAGTGAAGATAGAGCAGAACTTGCTGCGCTAGTTACTGATTTAGATGAATGGTTTGATCGCGCGCAATCACTTCTCTCCGTCTACTTTAATCTTGAAAATCCACAGAATTTTGATCCAACCCATCTTGAATTTCACGTCGAACGTGACGTTAGGGATGGGGTTTATCTCCATGGATATGTAGACCGGCTAGATATCGCTCCTACTGGTGAGGTTCGCATTGTTGATTATAAAACCGGAAAATCTCCTAGACCTGGATGGGAGGAGAAAGCGCTCTTCCAATTGCGAGTCTATGCCCTCATATATTGGAAAAATACCCAAGTTATACCGCATCAATTAAAACTTATTTATTTAGGCAATCAGCAGGTACTTCTATCCAAACCTACCGAGACCGAGCTCCTTGCCACGGAGCGGAAAATTCATGCCATTGCCGATGAGATATTGACTTCTCTGGAAACAGATTTCTTTCCGCCGAAAAAAAGCAAACTATGCGACTGGTGTTACTTTAAAGCAATTTGCCCAGCACATCAGAAAAATTAATTGGCGTTGAAGTACTTAGCTTCTGGATGATGAATGATTAAGGCAGAAGTTGACTGTTCCGGATGCAACATAAATTCTTCCGATAAGTTGACGCCTATGCGCTCAGGCTGCAATAGCTCGCATAGTTGCACTTGTTGTGATAAATCTGGGCAAGCCGGATACCCAAATGAATAACGCGATCCTCGATATCCCTGATCCAGAATTTCGGCTAAGTCGCTAGAGTCATTTCCCGAAATTCCCAGTTCAAGACGTATTCTGCTGTGCCAGTACTCTGCAAGAGCTTCAGTGAGTTGGACAGATAGGCCATGTAACTCGGCATATTCACGATAGCGATTGGCAGCAAAGAGTTCATTGGCGGCAACGCTAACGGCATTTCCCATAGTTACGATATGAAATGCAATAACATCGAGTTTGCCCGATTCTTTGGGAAGAATAAAATCTGACAAACATAGACGTCGATCGCGACGTTGTCGTGGGTAGGTAAACCTGATTCGTTCTTGACCTTTGAGTGGGCCCTCATGATGGACAATAACAATGTCATTTCCCTCGCTGTAGCAAGGGTAATAACCATAAACAACAGCCGCCTCCAGCCAACTATGAGATTGGGCCTCATTGAGAAGAGCTCTTAATCGAGGTCGTGCCTCACTCTCGACCATCTCTTGATATTCATCACGTGGCCCTTTTAAACCCCATTGACCAACAAAGAGCGCGCGCTCGTCCAGCATTGACACATAGTCGTTGAGCGGGATGCCTTTCACGACACGTGATCCATAAAAAGGTGCGGTCGGAATATCAGAGAGGATCGCGACATCACTGCGGGTAGTCTCAGTAATTTCGGGAACTTCAATTGCTGAAGTAGTGCGAGTCTTACGTTCACGTAATTCCGGTAGCGCAGCACCCGGAACGCCTTTCTTGATATCCATCATGGTGTTCATGAGTGACAAACCTTCGAAGGCATCACGAGCGTATCTGACTTCGCCTGGAAATATCTTCGCCAAATCTTGTTCGACATAGGCGCGGGTGAGCGCCGCTCCCCCAAGTATTACTGGCCAACGTTGGTCCAACCCGCGCGCAGTAAGCTCTTCCAAATTCTCCTTCATGATCACGGTCGATTTAACAAGCAAACCGCTCATTCCGATTACATCAACATCATTCTCGATTGCAGCATCGATAATCTGATTGATAGTTTGCTTAATTCCGATATTAACGACCTTATAACCGTTATTGGAGAGGATGATGTCGACCAGATTCTTTCCAATGTCGTGTACATCTCCCTTTACCGTGGCGAGCAAAATGGTCCCGCGACCCGATTGATCAGCCTTCTCCATAAAAGGCTCGAGGTATGCAACCGCAGATTTCATGACTTCCGCACTTTGCAGCACGAATGGCAATTGCATCTCTCCCTTTCCAAAGAGATCGCCCACAACCTTCATTCCCTCAAGTAGATGATCATTGATAATGGAGAGTGGAGCCAGCCCTTGAGCCATGGCTAGATCTAAATCTTCATTCAAGCCAATCTTCTCTCCGTCGATAATCCGACGTTGCAACCGCTCGGTGAGTGGTAATTGAGCGAGAGCTTGGGCGCGAGAAAGCTTGTTCTCTTTCAGTTCTACGCCTTCAAAGAGGGCAAGAAACTCTTGAAGTGGGTCGTAAGTGCAAAGACCGTCCTCAAATTCGCGGCGGTCATAGATGAGATCGAGCGCAACCTCTCGTTGACGAGTTTCAATGCGCGCCATCGGCATAATCTTTGAAGGATGAACGATGGCAGATGAAAGGCCAACCTGAGTGCATTCGTGGAGAAAAACCGAATTGAGAACTACTCGAGCCGCTGGATTGAGACCAAAGGAGATGTTGCTGACACCTAATGTAGTTTGGAGCTCTGGATATTTGGTGGTCAAGGTGCGAATAGCCTCTATCGTCTCAATTCCATCGCGACGAGTCTCTTCTTGACCAGTCGCTATTGGGAAGGTAAGTGCATCAATGATGATGTCATTAATTGCAATGCCCCAATTTTCGTGAAGATCTCGGATAAGTCTTTCGGCTACTCTAATTTTCCATTCGGCGGTGCGAGCCTGGCCATCTTCATCAATGGTCAAGGCTACGACGCTTGCTCCGTGCTCTGCTACAAGTGGCATGATGCGAGCGAATCTGGATTGTGGCCCATCGCCATCTTCGTAGTTAACCGAATTAATAATCGAACGGCCACCTAAAACTTGAAGTCCGGCTTCGAGAACTGCTGGCTCGGTGGAATCAAGCATTATTGGCAAAGTGGACGAGGTGGCGAAACGTGATGCAATCTCGCGCATATCTGCTACGCCATCGCGGCCGACATAGTCGACAGAAAGATCTAGTACGTGAGCGCCATCGCGAATTTGATCTCGAGCGATTTCAACGCACTTCTGCCAATCTGATGCGAGTAGCGCCTCACGGAAGGCTTTGGATCCATTGGCGTTTGTTCGTTCACCGACAGCGAGAAAGGCGTTCTCCTGGTGGAAAGGAACATATTGGTAAAGCGATGACACGCCTTGATCGGGTTCAATGTTGCGGATTGTCTTTTTCTGCCCGCCCACTCTTTTAACAACTGCAGCAAGATGCTCAGGAGTTGTGCCACAGCACCCACCAATAAGAGTGACCCCGTACTCATTGACGAATCTTTCAAGTTCTTGCGCTAGATCCTGCGGTGATAATGGATAAGTTGCTCCGTTCGGACCTAAAACTGGTAATCCCGCATTTGGCATTACTGAGATGTCGCTTTGGGAATGGTGAGATAGATAGCGCAGGTGTTCTGACATTTCGGCTGGACCCGTTGCACAGTTGAGCCCGATGAGATCAATATCAAGCGGCTGAAGTGCATTAAGTGCGGCTCCGATTTCAGAACCCAATAACATCGTTCCTGTCGTTTCAACAGTCACCTGTGCGATTAAAACTATATCTTTCGATTGCGCTGCGATTGCGCTGCGCGCACCATTGATGGCAGCTTTCGCCTGCAAAAGATCTTGTGTTGTCTCAATGAGTAGTGCATCGGCACCGCCATCGATAAGCCCTCGAGCGCATTCGTGATATGCATTTTTCAAGGTGAGGTAGGTTGTGTGTCCAAGAGTAGGTAATTTAGTACCTGGACCGATCGAACCAAGGACAAAACGAGGCTGTTCTGACGTCGAATACGCGTCAGCAACCTGGCGGGCAATGTGAGCGCCAGCGTGAGCAAGCTCATAGATACGCTCTTCGATGTCATATTCAGCGAGATTGGCAAAATTTGCACCAAAGGTATTGGTTTCAATTGCATCTACGCCGGCTTCTAAATAAGCCCGATGTACCGAAGCTACGATATCGGGTCGAGTGATATTGAGGATTTCGTTACAGCCTTCATAGTTCTGAAAATCTTCTAAGGTTGGATTAGCTGCTTGCAACATGGTGCCCATAGCGCCATCTGCGATCACAACTCGCTCTTTGAGGGCAAGGCGAAACGCTCCAGGAGTGGAAATCTGGTTCGAGCGCTGCTTAGTCACATCGCCAAGGTTAGCGTAAGGTGGAGATGTGGAGATTCAGGAGATACCAGCCCTACGAGACCCGGTCATGGTTCTCGCATTTACCGGATGGAGCGATGCTGGTGAGGCCGCAACCGGTGTGATATCTCATTTGCTCAATCACTTCAAAAACCCCACTTTAATTGGTGAGATCAATTCTGAAGATTTCTATGATTTTCAAGTAAATCGACCGTTAATTTACATTGATGATGCCCTGGTAAGAAGTATTACCTGGCCTGGTGTTCAAATCTTCGGTGTCGCCAATCCAACCGGCGATAGAGATTTCATATTTGTTCGGGGTGTGGAACCTTCAATGCGGTGGCGTACTTTTGCAACAGAGATTCTCGATCTGGCCGATGATTTGGAAGTGAACTTAATTGTCACATTGGGTTCTATGTTGGCCGATACGCCACATTCCCGATCGACACCAGTCACAGGTACTGCTGCACACCCAGAAATGGCAGCCCGATTGCGAGTTGAAACAAGTAGATATGAGGGGCCTACTGGAATTTT
>CAZMBG010000037.1:0-8997 GCA_964564615.1 uncultured Candidatus Planktophila sp. | reverse complement strand
TTAGTTGTTTTGAGAAGGGTGCTACAACCCGGCCATTACTTGCTTCATGTGTAAATTCTTTCTCTGGAAAGAATCTACTAGGAGAGACATTCAGTTTTACAAACTATGGTGATCTTCAAGGCGCATCAGTACCGACGCTCATCGTTAAGAATGGAAAGTTTACTTACATCAAGTTAACTGACTTACTGCCACCACCAACTAAGCCCAATAAGCCAATTATCAATAACATTTCATATAAGGATGGAAAGGTACAAGTCAGCGTTACGCTCACCGACGCCGAACTACCCGAGAGCGCCTATCTCTTAATACCTTCCCTAAGTACCGAAAAAATTATCGCCACTATTCAAGGGAATATCGCGACCTGGCTCATCGATGTTACCGATCAAATGTTTGGTAAAGCCCTCGGCCTTTCTTTAGTAAGCATACGAAAGGGTCTCGAATCTGATCCATTGGATGGTTCAGTCGATATCCCAACGAAAGAATTAGTGATGCTAGATCAAGTTACGCAAGTTCCAAAAACACCTAAAGATTTGAGCAATTCAAGTACTGGCTCGATCCAGGTCATCTCGGTGACCGTAGATCAAAGTGCATCTTCAATGGCTGCCACCACTGCGTTCTATTCACCAGCATTGAAAATTTCAAAGGATCAAGCCCTAGCAGGTTCAATTTCAGGCGATCGCGCCTTCTTCAACATTCCAATTGCCGCATCAATGGTGGGAAAAACTTTTGCTTTTTCAATTTTTTCCGTAAATAAGATTGGTGAGAGTAAAGAGCTGAAAGGGACATTTTCGATTCCCGCGAAGAAGTCTGCAGTAAGCACTGGCATTAAATGTTCAAAATCTTCCCAGATACGAACCTTCACCTCGAAAACCTGTCCACCAGGTTGGAAAAAAGCCTAGTAGTTACTGAATTCGCTTAATACTTGGCAAGAAAGTGCGGGATTTAGAATTCTTATCTAGACCTTGTAAACTGCTCCAACCACTTGGAGACGTCGCATAGCCCGGTCGAGTGCGCCTCACTGCTAATGAGGTAGGGACCTTAAAGTCCCTCGGAGGTTCAAATCCTCTCGTCTCCGCTCAGATACCTTTAGCTTCAATACGTTTAAGGGCGGCTTCTTGCGCTGGAGAGTGTTTGCCGAGTGCAAGTTTTAACAACGCTAAATTAAATCTAGCTAGCCAGATCCAGAAAATTGCTGGCTGCTTTAAGTGAAGGAGCTCCCTTTCTGCCGGTGTTAGCGAAGCTATCGCTGATTTGGCAAGTGGGCGGTAGAAAAACTTTGCGATGGGACCAAAAGGCGGATTGAGAATAAAACCAATGACAGTCTCAGTGTTTGTATCGCAACGTAAGTCATTATCCATAAAATCTTGAATAGTTTCACGCAACTCTTGCTCACTCGTTGGAGCGCCATGAAGTCCTAGTGGTACAGCGCTCTTCGACCACTGCTTTATATACTCATCTGCATCTGACAGAGGATACTTGCAGATGCGATGAGCTTCTAAGAAAGATTCAGTAAATGCGCAGTGAACCCACAAGAGAAATCGTTCATCCTTAGCCCGATAACTCGCGCTCTCACCTGCTTTATTGACAAAACTTCCTTCAACTTTTTTATGCATCTCATTTACTCGTGCTGCTTCACGGGCAATCAGTTGATCTGTCCCGAATGTGGTGATGGTGAGCCATCGTGATGTTCCTTGTAGGCGGCCCAACAAGTCAGTCTCATAACGAGAGTGATCCTGCACTCCTGCTAAGGCTGCCGGATGAGCCGCTTGTAACAAGAGCGCTCGAATACCACCAATTAAGGTGGCAACACTTCCATGTACTTCCCATACAGGACTATCGGGAAGAAATACCGATTTACCTTCGGCCTCGTAAATTGAATCAACCCATTTAGGTTTTCCAGCTGGATCGCCAGAAACTATCGCCCTGAAAGAGTTGGCAAGCCTTGCTATCAACTTCGCTCCTAAGAGATCTCTACCTTTGTCGTGGTTTTATGAGTGAATCCCACGATTCTAGGCTCGAAAATGGCGTTTGATAACTTGGCGTATTCACATATCTCTTAACTCTCAAAGCTAAGCGAATGTGAGTATGAGCCGGGATAGTTACCTGCAACCATTGCGAATCTAGATTTTGCTTTAACTCGGCGGAAGTTACACCGGTAAATTGATTCTCGCCAAATCCACCAGCCTGCAAAATCACATCTTGGTCACTGTCAGAGATATTTACCAAGGTAGCGTCAATTGTGGAATCCGAAATAGAAGAGACCAGTGCGCTAATACCCACTGGAAGCCCTGGTGACTTTGTTTGAGGATTGAAGTATCTCAATGAGGCAAATTGGAATCCTCCGTGCGAGATATGCATGGGCGCGCCCCACTGTAGTTGGACTAATGACTCAAAGTAGAGTGGGTTAAATTCTTGCCAAGCATGAATCGCATAACCGTCAATCTTCATACTCAAAGAATTGGGATAGTCCATAATCTGATTTACATTCTCCCAATTCCGGGGATTTCCATGATCGGAGCGGAGTCGAGTGAGCTGTTGCTCTAATAGTCGGAAATTAGCGGCGAGTATTTGATCCGGGTAATCCGGCAGGTTTCCATTTATATATTCGTACCAAGGGAGAGTGTTTGTGTTGTAGTGCTTCACGCTAAACGGCTTCTCTGCAATGGTAACTGACTGCCAATCCAAAGTGCCGCGACAACGTTCAACTCGCGCCTGATCTTCATCTGCGAGAGAACGGAACCACAAGTGAATTGCGTGGAATGGGTTCATTGGTCGGAAATCGCTCCAACCACTATCAAAATGTTTATTAGGTGTGTGCCAAATACCGTTAATCTCTTTGCCAAGTGAGTAGTTTTTGTCGATATGTTGGCGCAGAAAGTTGAGATGCGAGAAGTCGCCAGTCATCAACAGCGCATTTGAAACGATATTTGTCAGGGGCTCAGTTATGGTCAACAAGCCGTGCGGCCAACGCCAGCCATAGTGACCGCCCCACCATTTGCCATCGAGGTATTCTCCAACTTCTCCAGAGAGACCGACATTGTCGGGAATGATTCCATCATTTGCTTCAGCGCGCTCGCGCCACTTATTGAGATAAGAGATTACCCACTCTTTAAATTTCGAGTCCCGGCTATACATAAATGCATGGGTCATCTGCCCCGATGCATTCATATTCAGAGGAACATCGCCTCGAGTCATTCGTTCATTGAGTAGGCGAATGACCTCCTCATAAACAGCATCATCAGACCATTTGCACTTCATAAGCTCAAATGGTGAAGTCTTCATATCTTCAAAAGGTGCGTGGTAATCATCGAGTACGCCGCGGTGGGTCACCCAATCCTCGGCAGTTGTGACAAAACGCGGACCGCGCGAACCTGACATAGGAGCGCGAATAATTCCCAACTCTTTATCAAAGTTTTCAGCTTCGGGATCGTCGCCGGTATACATGTGAGCAAAGCGAACGGCTCGTGTGCGATCTTGAAGTACATCTGGCTTAGTTAGCCCAAAGAAGTAATGGTAGAGATTGGCTTCACCGTGGTGCATCCAATCGTAGTAACCATCAAATTCCCGATAAATCTGACCATACTCTGTCCACTGCCACGTTATTCCATCCCATATTTTTCGTGCCATGGCATAAATTTCTTCATCGCCCGTGAGAGCGTAAAAGAGTGGAAGATATTGAAAAGCTTCATAAGGATCATCAGACCCATCCATACCGGGCCAAGAATCTCGCCAAATTAAAGTTCCATCTGGTCTGACGTATCGAGTAATAAATTCATCAACCGCTTTGCGCAAGGCAGTAATTAATTTCTGTTGGCTAATGGCCCATGATGGAATATCACTCACGCCTGTTGGCGTGATGTGCGGGATGTAGTTTGACATATCTGACTCCATTTCAAATTAATCCTATATGATTTTTATATGGGATTACAAGGTTTTCAGGGCGCTGGTTATCTATGTATTGGTGCGACATCCGGAATTGGATTAGCAACAGCAAAGAAAATTCACGAACAAGGTGGCGTCGTTGTCATTTCAGGTTTGGAGATAAATTCTGAAATCGAAACTTTGCGATCTCAATCAAAGCGATTTCATTATGTAGATGGAGATATCGGAGATCCGGAAACGCCTTTGAAAATTGTGGAAGCAGCTATTGAACTTTTACCGCAGCTCCATGGAGTTTTATTCTCGGCCGGCATGAAGTCTCACCGACCTTGGGAAGAAGTTACATCCGAAGAATGGGATCGGGTATTTGCAGTCAACACTCGATCACTTTTACTTACCGCCCAGTGTGCTGCCCCATATTTAAGAGCGACCAAAGGTTCAATAGTCGCAATAAGTTCAACGAACGCTGAACACGTGAATAAAAATAATCTCGTTTACGATGTCTCGAAAGCAGCGCTCAATCACTTAATTCGCGCCCTGGCGCTAGAGCTACGCGCGGAAAAGATAAGAGTCAATGGAATCGCCCCAGGCGGAGTCGATACCCCGCTATTAAGTGAGTGGCTCAAAGACTACGCCGGAGACTCTCAAACAGCGGCGAAGGTATTGGCAGATAGTCGAGCAAGTGGCTTGCTGGCAACACCGGATGATATTGCAGAGATTGCACTCTTCTTGCTATCCGAGAACTCACATTGGGTCAATGGCACGATAATTTCGGCAGATTTTGGAGCACAATTAGGTTAAAAATATTTGCAATAACTAACAAGACCAACAGTTTAATGCGATTGCCACCAAATTCACATCTAAACACCTAGAGGCGATACCAAAATCTCCATAGAATGACAGCCTTATTACTCGGAGAGGAGTAATTGTTGGCTCGGTTTTTAGTATTGATGGGTTCTGGTGAAAATAGCCCAGCAATGGTCACACCTCATCAAATGATATTGCGCGATCACGGCAAAGATTCTTATCGAATTAATTTAGATACACCGTATGGATTTCAAGAGAATGCCGATGAGCTTACCGAGCGCATCACTAAATATTTTGAAGTTAACGTTGGTTTTCCATTGCGTGATGTCAATCTTCGCAACCTCGATTCGTCGCACATTGACGAGATTGATAAAGCAGATTGGCTCTTTGCTGGTCCTGGTAGTCCCACATATGCTTTGCGCATCTGGCGTGAATTAGGTGCAGATAAGAAGTTCAATGCTTTACTTCAACGCGGTTCTATAGTGATGGCATCTGCCGCTGCCATGTCACTCGGAGCAAAGGTGATGCCGGTTTACGAAATGTATAAAGTTGGTGCAGATCCCCATTGGGTAGATGGGCTGGATGTTCTGGGCGCTGCAACCGGTATTAGCGCTGCAGTAGTGGGACATTTCAATAACACCCAAGGCGGAACCCATGACACTCGTTACTGTTTTGTTGGCGAGAAGCGGATGAATACTCTGCTCGATCAGTTAGACCCCGCCACCGGCGTCCTAGGTATCGACGAGCACACCGGAATCTCTTTTAACCTAGACACCTATCAAGCCCAGGTCTTTGGCAAGGGTTCAGTCACCTTTATTAAGGGCGCTGAGCGTGTAGAACTAGAAAACAAGAAGGTAATCGACTATCGACAATTGGTAGGCTGAACTCATGCGTTTCATTACTGAGCCGAAATATGACTTGACCTACGACGATGTCTTTATGGCACCCAGCAGCTCTGAAATTTCAAGCCGCATGGAGGTCGACCTATCTTCTAGCGATGGCTCAGGAACAACCATTCCCCTTGTTGTAGCAAATATGACAGCAATTGCTGGCCGACGCATGGCAGAGACTGTGGCTAGACGCGGCGGCATTGTGGTGATTCCGCAAGACATTCCAATTCCAGTGGTTGCCGATGTCATTGCATCTGTAAAGGGTTCACATACATTTTTTGAAACACCCATCACTCTAACTCCGCAACAAACGGTTGCTGATGCTGCCAGCCTTATTCATAAGCGCGCTCACGGTGCAGTAGTTATCGTTGAAGGTAAGAAGCCGGTGGGAATCATCACTGAAGACGATCTCGTAGGTGTTGATCGCTTTACTCAACTTTCTCAAATCATGACTCGCGAACTCACCATGATGGCTGACACCATGGATCCACGTGGCGCATTTGATTTCCTTAACGAAAGCGTGCGATCAGTAGCACCAGTTGTTTCAGCCAACGGAGATTTAGTTGGAATTATGACTCGAGTCAGTGCGCTTCGTGCGACTCTCTACAATCCAGCAGTTGATGGCAATGGAAAACTACGCATTGCCGCCGCAGTTGGAATCAATGGCGATGTCGCTGATAAGGCAGCAAAATTAGTAGCGGCCGGCGCTGACTTACTTGTTGTTGATACCGCGCACGGCCACCAAAAGAAGATGATTGAAGCGTTACAAGTCATTAAAAAGCTTAATCTCAATGTTCCTATCGTTGCTGGAAATGTTGTCACCGCCGATGGAGTACGCGATCTCGTGGCAGCCGGCGCAGACATCATCAAGGTCGGAGTTGGTCCAGGTGCAATGTGCACTACACGTATGCAGACCGGTGTTGGACGCCCACAATTTTCCGCAGTGCTTGAATGCGCAGTGGAGGCTAAGAAACTCGGCAAGCATGTCTGGGCCGATGGCGGAGTACGCCATCCGCGCGATGTTGCGTTAGCGCTCGCTGCCGGTGCTTCACAGGTAATGATTGGTTCATGGTTTGCTGGAACATATGAATCTCCAGGCGACCTCATGCACGACAGCTCCGGCCGCGCTTACAAAGAGTCTTTCGGTATGGCATCAAAACGAGCTGTTGTGGCTCGTACAACAGCAGATGACGCCTTTGATCGCGCTCGGAAAGCGCTCTTTGAAGAAGGAATTTCTTCATCGAAGATGTATTTAGATCCTAATCGCCCAGGCGTTGAGGATTTGATTGATGAAATTATCTCTGGTCTACGATCATCGTGTACTTATGCTGGTGCCCGCAATTTAACTGAATTTGCCGATCGCGCAGTGGTAGGAATTCAATCAGCTTCGGGCTATGCCGAAGGACGACCACTCAGCACATCGTGGCGCGGCTAATTACTGAGTAATCGGTAGCCCACGCCACGCACCGCATGTAAAACTTTGATATCGCCCGCCTCTTTGATTTTCATCCGTAGTCGCGAGGCATGTGTATCGAGTAAATGATCGCTTGAGTATTCGAGCACAGCGCCAATTGCGTGTGAAATCTCTTCCCGGGTAAATACGCGCTTAGGATGTTCAATAAGCAATCGCAAGAAATCAAATTCAGTGCGAGTTAGCTCAACCGGAGAGTTACCGACTTTAAGGATACGACTCTCGAGGTCAAGGGTAAGAATTCCGGCTGAAATTGAATTTGAAGTACGGACTGAACCCAGTGCCATGTGGCGAATTTGGGTTGTGACGCGCAGCGAGAGAATCCGGGCAGATACCGGCTTGGTTATGTAATCATCGGCGCCAGCAGCCAAGCACATCGCTTCATCCATTTCATCATCGTGCGCTGTCAACATAATGATGGGGGTAATTGAGCTCTTTCGAATTTCGCGACAGACCTCAAAACCATCGGGTTGGCCAATGGAGAGATCGAGAATGACAACTGCTGGTTGATATTGGTTAAATTTCGCCAGCGCACTTATGCCTTCGGCAGCCTCAATAATATTGAAACCTTCTGGTTCTAACGCTGCTCGCACAAAATTACGGATATCTTCAACATCATCGACCACCAGAACTGTCTCTTTACTCATTAACGCCACCTTCCTGGTAGATCGGTAGAAAAACAGTGAAGGTACTTCCAGAGCCTTCAATAGATTGAACATCAACGCGTCCGCCGTGGTTGTGTAGAACTTGGGCAACGATAGATAGCCCTAATCCAGCACCATCAAAGAGGGCACCATTAACGTTTCCGGCGCGGAAGAAGCGAGTAAAGAGGTGGGTGAGATCTTCTGGAGGAATTCCAATCCCATAATCGCTAATAGTTACTACCGCCTCTCTACTACTGTCATTCGAGGAAATTACGACATCAACCGAGGCGCCATCTCTACCAAATTTAACTGCATTAGAGATGAGGTTGATAAATACTTGGCTTAACTGACTTTCATCACCTAAGACATAATAATTTTCGGTATTACTAAGAGTGATAGAAAGGCCGGCTTTCTGAGCTGCTGGCTGAAGCGCAAAAGCCGCGTCATCGACAACTTTATTGAGATGAACTCGCTCTTTAATTATTACACCCGAGCCAGAATCGAATTTGCTGAGCGTCAACAAACTCTCTACTAATCGGAGCAACATCTGCGAATTTCTCTCTATCACCTCAAAATATTTTTGCATTGTGGGATCAGAGGCAACAACCTTTTCGCGCTGCATCAGCTCGATATATCCAATAATTGAGGTTAGTGGTGTGCGAAGTTCGTGATTGACATTAGAGATGAGCGCGTTCTTGGCGGCATTGAGGTCTTGCAGCTGGATAACTCTATCTTCGCTCGCCGCCAATGTGGCGATAGCAGATTCAAGTTTTTCAGTTTCAGCCCGAATAGCATCTTGGGCAATTCGATAACGCTGAAAATTGCTGCGGGTATTAAGGAAGAGAAATAGCGCAGCGACAGTGATAAATGCATAGAGCAAAATAAGGTTGAGTGAGTCTCGTTGAGAACGTTGGTGTGCGAGATTGATCATCTCTTGATCAACGGTTTTTTGATAAGAGACAACAAGCTCTCGCGCCTGGGCAACGATATCTTCAATGACTGGCAACAACTTTTGATTTACCTCTGGATGCAGTTTTTCAGGTAGAACTCCCATTGGTGCTGCAGCAACGAGCGCATCAGCTTTATCGAGCGCGTTCCAATATTCGCGATTGGCGCGAGATCCCATGTCTCGCCCGCTCGAATCAATTACTGAGAGTCGTTGCGCCAGGAGGCTGCGAGCAATCTGAACTTCTCGGCGAGTGGTGCCGCCATTCGACCACAACGCTAATTTGGTTGTGTAGACCAGCGTTTCGCGCTGCGTGAAGATGATAGAAGCCGCCGGAGATTCAATATTGCTTAAGAGCTT
>CAZMBG010000036.1:0-9283 GCA_964564615.1 uncultured Candidatus Planktophila sp. | reverse complement strand
GGAATGAGATCTTCAGCTGAGAAATCACCTTCGCTGGCCACTAATTGGCTGCGGCGATCATCGCCGTACTTCTCAACTACTTCAGAGAGCTCATTCTTAATGATTTCGCGCTGTTTAGCCTCTGAGGCCAAAATTGCATTGAGCTCGACAATATCAGCCATTAATCCGTCATATTCATCGTTAATTTTCTGACGTTCGAGAGCTGCAATGCGTCGTAGCTGCATATCAAGAATTGCATTAGCTTGAATTTCATCAACATCAAGTAACTTCATCAAACCAGTGCGGGCTTCTTCCGGTGTTTTTGAAGCACGGATAAGTGCGATGACCGCATCTAAAGCATCAAGCGCCTTGAGATAGCCCTTCAAGATATGGGCGCGCTTCTCTTTTTCAACTAAACGGAACTTGGTGCGGCGAACTATGACTTCAATCTGATGTTCGATGTAATACTTAATAAATTCATCGAGACGAAGTGTGCGTGGAACACCATCGACCAGCGCCAACATATTTGCGCCAAAGGTATCTTGCAACTGGGTCTGCTTGTAGAGATTGTTAAGTACAACCTTTGGAATCGCAGTAGATTGCAAAACAATTACTAATCGCTGGCCTAGACGTTCGTTACCTTCATCGCGCACATCGGCAATACCTTTGATCTTGCCATCTTTAACGAGTTCAGCAATTTTCAAAGCCAAGTTATCTGGATTAACTTGGTATGGGAGCTCGGTAACAACTAAGCAGGTGCGCTTATTAATCTCCTCGACGCTGACTACTGCGCGCATCGTGATGGATCCACGGCCAGTTCGATAAGCATCTTCAATTCCGCCACGTCCAACTATGAGTCCCTTTGTCGGGAAATCTGGTCCTTTAACAACGGTGAGAAGGTGGTTGAGTAATTCGTCGCTCGGCATATCTGGATGTTCGAGCGCATAAATAACTGCCTCACCGATTTCGCGAAGATTATGTGGTGGGATGTTGGTTGCCATACCAACTGCGATTCCCGATGAACCATTCACTAAGAGATTGGGAATTCGAGATGGAAGTACATCTGGTTCTTGGCTGCGACCATCGTAGTTTGGTGAGAAGTTGACGGTATCTTCATCGATATCGCGCATCATCTCCATCGCAATTGGAGCAAGCCGGGCTTCGGTGTAACGCATCGCGGCAGCTGGATCATTACCAGGAGAGCCAAAATTGCCGTTTCCATCGATGAGTGGATAGCGCAGCGACCATGGCTGAGCTAGACGAACAACGGAGTCATAGATAGCGCCATCGCCATGTGGATGGTAATTACCCATCACATCACCGACGATACGAGAAGATTTGTAATATCCCTTATCTGGTCTGTAACCAGCATCGAACATTGCATAGAGAACGCGACGATGAACTGGCTTTAAGCCATCGCGCACATCAGGAAGCGCTCGTCCAACAATAACTGACATCGCATAGTCGAGATAGCTGCGCGCCATTTCAACTTGGAGATCGACTGTCTCAATACGATCGTATGTTGGTTCTTCAGGGTTCATATTCTCTGTACTCATCAGATATCAAGGAACCTAACATCTTTAGCATTGCGCTGGATAAATGCGCGACGTTGTTCGACATCTTCGCCCATTAATACTGAGAAGAGATCGTCGGCGGCCGAAGCATCATCGAGAGTTACTTGTACCAAAATTCGATGTTCTGGATCCATGGTGGTATCCCACAACTCTTTCGCTGGCATCTCGCCCAGACCCTTAAAGCGTTGGATTCCATCTTCCTTTGGCAAGCGCTTACCGGCATCGATACCTTCTTTAATCATGGCATCGCGTTCGCGGTCAGAGAATGCATATTGAACTTCATCCTTACCAGACCACTTCAATTTATAGAGCGGTGGCTGCGCGAAGTACACGTGTCCGGTTTCGATGAGAGGGCGCATAAAGCGGAAGAGCAGAGTGAGAAGAAGGGTGCGAATATGCTGTCCATCGACATCGGCATCGGCCATCAGAATAATCTTGTGATAGCGCAACTTTGCAATATCGAAGTCATCGTGCACGCCCGTGCCCAGCGCGGTAATTAAGGCCTGGACTTCATTATTTTGTAAGACGCGATCGATGCGCGCCTTTTCGACATTAAGAATCTTTCCGCGAATAGGTAGCACTGCTTGATTGCGAGAATCTCGCCCACCCTTAGTGGAACCTCCTGCAGAATCACCTTCAACAATATAGAGCTCACACTTTGCTGGATCGGTCCATTGGCAATCGGCTAACTTGCCTGGCATTCCGCGGCCTTCTAGCAAACCCTTGCGATTGCGGGCTAAATCACGTGCTTTTCGAGCAGCAACGCGAGCTGCCGCAGCATCAATTGATTTACGGATGATGTCTTTACCTTCCGCAGGATTAGCATCGAACCACTGCTGCAAAAATTCATTGAGCGCTTTTTGAGTAAATGTTTTTGCTTCGGTGTTTCCAAGTTTAGTTTTGGTCTGACCTTCAAATTGTGGTTCGCCAATTTTAATTGAGACGATTGCAGTGAGGCCTTCGCGAACATCATCACCGGTGAGACGATCTTCTTTCCGTTTGATGAGACCTTGGTCTTCAGCAAATTTATTTACAACAGATGTTAGCGCGGTGCGGAATCCTTCTTCGTGAGTTCCACCTTCGTGAGTATGAATAGTGTTGGCGAAGGTGTAGACGGATTCAGAGAATCCTTCATTCCATTGCATTGCAACTTCGAGCGACATCTTCGCCTTAGTATCTTCAGCTTCTAAATAAATAATTGATTTATGCAGTACGCCTCGTGTGGAGTTGATGTGCTTTACAAAGTCAGCTATTCCACCGAGATACTGGTAGCGGACAGAGAGTTGCTCGCCCTTTTCATCGACATGGCCATCGCGCAAATCAGTGAGGGTTAGTATGAGACCTTTGTTGAGAAATGCCATTTCGCGGAAGCGAGTGGATAGAACTTCAAATGAGAAATCAACGGTTTCGAAAATTTCAGGTGATGGCCAGAATTGAATTGTGGTTCCGGTTTCGGTGGTAGCGTCACCTTTCTTCACTGGTGCAGTTGGTACACCGAGTTTGTAATCTTGTGACCAGATAAAGCCATCTCGCTTTACAGTTGCAGCCATCTTTGTCGAGAGCGCATTGACAACAGATGATCCGACTCCGTGTAATCCACCTGAGACTGAGTAACCACCATCGCCAAACTTTCCACCTGCGTGCAAAACTGTAAGAACAACTTCGAGAGCTGGCTTCTTTTCAACTGGATGGATATCGACTGGAATTCCGCGACCGTTATCGACAACTTGCAGAGAACCATCGGCCATTAAGGTGACACTGATTTCAGTGCAATACCCAGCGAGCGCTTCATCGACAGAGTTATCGACGATTTCATAGACCAGATGGTGAAGACCTCGTTCGCCAGTGGATCCGATATACATTCCGGGGCGCTTGCGGACCGCTTCGAGCCCCTCAAGGACGGTGATCGAGGAGGCGTCGTAGCCTTGCTTCTTCTCGCTCAACTCGGGCTCCTTTATGCGGGTCTCTATGGGGCTGCTAGGCCGGTATACGGCTCTGCCCCTCGAATATCCTAGTGGTAAAAGGCGTATACAGATACCGCTCTTAGGGGCTAGAGGTGCGCTCTCGCTGGCGAAAATCCACTTTCCTAGCCTCCCTATTGGGCGTGGTACTTATCCACAGCTTTTCTCCACATTGGGGAAGAATTACACCTTTGTAATTTGCCTCCTCTCCACGCTCAATTTCTCGCCACTTTGCCACTCCTTTCTCAGGAAAGACTCAGGTGAGAGGCGCACCATTGCTCTATGGCAGATAACACCGCACACCGCATCCTGGTCGTCGATGATGAGGCAAATATCAGTGATCTCATCGCAACATCGCTCCGCTTCGTTGGCTACGAAGTGCAGACCGCAGCTTCCGGGTCGCAAGCGTTGCGCGTTGTTGAAGAATTTAAACCACACGCCATCGTGCTCGATGTGATGTTGCCCGATATGGATGGTTTTGAAGTCTGCGAAAAATTACGCAATGAGGGAACTCAAGTTGGAGTTATTTTCTTAACTGCAAAAGATGAAACTCGCGACAAAGTGCAAGGTCTGACTCGTGGTGGCGACGATTACATGACTAAACCATTTAGTTTGGAGGAGCTTGTCGTACGTATTAAAGCGCTACTTCGCCGCATTGGTGTCGTGGAGCAGAAGGTAGACGATGAGAAGATTCGCTTTGCCGATCTCGAACTTGATGAAGCCACTCACGAAGTCCGACGCGCTGGAAATCTTATCGACCTCTCTCCTACTGAATTTACCTTGCTGCGCTATCTTCTTATCAATGCAGATCGCGTTGTTTCAAAGGCTCAGATACTCGATCACGTGTGGGATTACGATTTCGGTGGCGATGCCGGAATTGTAGAGACGTACATTTCCTATCTTCGGAAGAAGATTGATATCTACGAGCCAGCTTTGATTCACACCGTTCGCGGAGTTGGGTATCGACTTCGAATCGCACCAGCAAAGTAGTGAGAGAAGTTCACTTGCTATGAAGAATCCGATAGATCGTTGGAGCCTGCGAAGTCGCCTAGTACTTGGCGTTGTCATTCTTACCGCGATTGGTTTTATTCTCTCTGCGGTTGTCACTCAACGGGCGTTACAAAGTTACTTACTCACCCAAGTAGATAATGAACTATTAAGCATTTCCGGCGGAACCCTGCCTCGAATTTCGCAAGCAGGTATCGCCCAAGATGAAGATGACTTCTTTAGCCCTGATGGACATCACGGACGTCCCAATCCTCGGCCGCAACAATCTCAGCAACCATTAGCGCGAATTCCAACCTCAACTTCGATTACAGTCATCGATAATTCTGGAACAGTAACGTCAGAGCTCGGCGGTGATCTCAATGCCGCCTCTGTCAGCGCTTATTTACAAGGGTTTAAGCCCGCTGACGCCAAGGCCGCAAATGGCCAACCATTTACCATTGCGGGAAGTGGCGAAGATTATCGAGCTATCGCCCAAGTACTTCCCAATGGCCAAGGTTCGGTAGTGGCTGCGCGTTCACTCAACGATCTCGATAACACAATCAATAAGTTGCGCTTCTTCTTCCTTCTCATCGGGCTTTTGCTTCTGACTCTTATTGCAGTTGCTTCGCGAATCGTAATAAAGATTGGTATGCGCCCACTTGAAGCGGTAGAAGTAACGGCAGAGCACATTGCTGCCGGCGATCTCTCTGCACGTATGCCAGATGCTGAACCGCGTACAGAGGTCGGACGTTTGGTGAACTCGCTCAACTCAATGTTGGGCCACATTGAAACTTCATTTGCAGCGCGTACCGAATCTGAAAATCGACTACGCCGGTTTGTTGCAGATGCCTCGCACGAACTTAGAACCCCTCTCACTGCAATCCGTGGCTACTCCGAGTTATATCGTCAAGGAGCAGTTAAAGAGGGTGAACCAACTAAAGAACTATTAGGCCGGATTGAAGGCGAGTCGATGCGCATGGGCGCGCTTGTTGAAGACTTACTTCTTCTCGCTCGTTTAGATCAGGCGCGAGAGATGGAATTAAAGCCAGTCAATATCTCAAAAGTTCTCGATGAAGCGGTTGCATCAGCTCGGGTAGCTGGACCACAGCATCCAATCAACTATAAGCCGGCTTCAGAAGAAATTTTTACCTTAGGTGATGAAGTTCGAATCCATCAAGTTGTTGCAAATTTATTAGCTAATGCTCGCGTGCACACGCCAGCTGGAACTCACATCAATGTCACGGCCTCACAAGGTTCGGATGGTCTCCGCATCTCTGTTGGCGATAACGGCCCTGGTTTATCTGAGAAAGATCAGGCGCGCATCTTTGAACGCTTCTACCGCGCAGATCCTTCTCGAGTACGCGTCGATGGGGAAGGAAGTGGCCTAGGCCTTTCGATTGTTGATGCAGTAATGCGCGCGCATGGCGGTAACGTCTCGGTTGAGTCGCAGCTTGGCAAAGGCGCCACCTTTACCTTGTTCTTTCCGCTTGAGAATTAACTAGCTCTCCATTTGGCGGAGATTGGCAATGCGCTCTTCAATGGGTGGGTGGGTGCTAAAGAGTTTAGAGACAGACTTTCCATCAAGTGGTGATTCAATCCAGATATGTGCAACTGCATTAGAACGTTGACGAACAACCGTGGTGTCAGCTGCGAGCGTCTCTAACGCTTTGCGCAGACCGGCTGGATTGCGAGTAAAAGATACTGCGGTCGCATCAGCTAGAG
Source organism: uncultured Candidatus Planktophila sp. (assembly GCA_964564615.1). Taxonomy (GTDB): domain Bacteria; phylum Actinomycetota; class Actinomycetes; order Nanopelagicales; family Nanopelagicaceae; genus Planktophila. The sequence goes on along the minus strand of CAZMBG010000036.1, from coordinate 3,060 downwards.
CTTCCCGGCGGCGAGATATGGCAGAGCGCAATAACATTGCAGCAAGCGGTGCCAGAATCATGATGGCGAGAGAGATTACGAGTGCGATTGGATTTTGATTATCGCGACGATCGCGTCCGCCACCAAACCACATCATTCGGGTGAGCATGTCGGACAAGATTGCGATAGCGCCTGCAGTTGTTGCAGCAACAGCTGATACCAAAGTGTCGCGATTAGCAACGTGGCTCATCTCGTGTGCGATAACGCCTTGAAGTTGTTCGCGATCCATGACCTCAAGAATGCGAGTAGTAAATGCAATTAATGCGTGGTCTGGATTGCGTCCGGTGGCAAAGGCATTGGGAGCGGTATCTTCAACGATGGCAATCTTCGGCATGGGAAGTCCGCTTGCAACACATACTTCCTCGACCATATTAAAGAGTTGTGGAGCTTGATCGCGCGTAACTTCTTTCGCGCCAGTCATGGTGAGGACAAGTTTGTCTGAACCGTAATAAGAACCCCAGACGCCAACTAACGCTATTCCCACTGCAATTGGAACAATCGTTGCCGATGTTCCGACTCCGAAGTAGGTCATTGCTGCATAAGCAACAAGCCAAGTGAGGAGCGCCATCGATGCAAGAAGAAAATAAGTCTTGCCTTTATTCGAAGATTGCTGCGCGCGGAAATTAGCGTTAGTTGTCATCGGTATTAAATTAGAACTTTACCTGTGGGGTATTGCGGTCATTTGGATTTTCAACTTCATAGAAGTCGCGTGCTCCAACTTTTGCCATACCGGCAAAGAAAGATGTAGGAATGGTTTTAACTGCAGTATTGAGCGAGCGCACATTGTCATTGTAGAACTGGCGCGCAAATGCAACTTTATTTTCAGTTGCAGATAGCTCTTCTTGCAGTGAGAGGAAGTTTGCTGATGCCTTGAGATCTGGATATGCCTCGGCAACTGCGAGTAAGCCTTTCAGTGCATTGGTGACAGCGCCATCAGCGGCAGCGACATCGGCAAGAGTCTGGGCCTGAGTCGCCTTCGCGCGGGCTTCAACGACTGCATCGAAGGTTGATTGTTCATGCTTTGCATATCCCTTAACAGTCTCAACCAAATTAGGGATAAGGTCGGCGCGACGCTTGAGTTGTACTTCGATTTGAGCCCATGCTTCATCGACTGTGATGTTGAGGCGCACTAGGCGGTTGTATTGAGCTACAACAAAGATAATGAGTAAGAGAACAATTCCACCAATAATGTATTCCATGGTCATTTCAACCTTTCGTAGGAGCGGTCTATTCCCTCCGCTCGGGCTTATTTAACTTCGGTGCGATGGAAATTCATAAATGATCGGCTTGGGGTAGGCCCGCGCTGACCTTGATAGCGAGAAGAGTAAATTGCAGAGCCGTAAGGGTGTTCGGCTGCACTGGAAAGTTTGATGAGACATAACTGGCCAATCTTCATTCCAGGGTAGAGCTTGACCGGAAGGTTGGCGACATTGGAGAGCTCAAGGGTGATGTGGCCAGAGAATCCGGGATCGATAAAACCAGCCGTGCTATGTGTAAGTAAACCGAGGCGACCAAGCGATGACTTTCCTTCTAGCCGGCCGGCGATATCATCGGGAAGAGTGATGACTTCGTAGGTGCTAGCCAGGACAAATTCACCTGGGTGCAAAATAAATGGCTCGCCATCCTCGGCGATAATTTCTCGGGTGAGTTCAGGTTGTTCGGTCGCGGGATCGATTACCTCGTAGCGGTGGTTCTCGAAGACTCGGAAGAATTTATCGAGGCGCACATCTACCGAGGAAGGCTGGATCATCGCGGGCTCAAATGGCTCGACCGCCACCCGGCCAGATTCAATCTCTACCTTAATATCGCGATCGCTGAGCAACATGTGGCCAGCCTATCTAGTACAGGTGGATAAGGCGAAAAATAAAGCCTGTGGCGCTCTTGCGTAAGTTACTGACGGGTAGCACGATTGGGCTATGAGCCATTACATCGCCAACCTCAAAGATATCCAATTCTGCCTCTTCGACCTTTTGGGACGGGAGAAACTTCTCGGTAACTCAATCTACTCTGAACTCGATCGCGATACCGCAGTCGGGATGCTGGAAGAGATTAAACGTATTACTGAGAACGATCTCGCTGCCTCTTTCGTCGATGGCGATCGCATTGGGACTATTTTTGATAAAGCAACTGGTGAGGTAAAACTTCCAGAGAGTTTTAAGAAGTCTTATCAATCATTTATCGATCAAGGATGGTGGTCGCTCGATGCACCAGTAGAACTTGGTGGAACAAAGATTCCACCATCACTTCGCTGGGCGATTGCCGAAATGGTTTTAGGTTCTAATCCTGCAATTCATATCTATGCATCTGGTTATGCATTTGCTCAAGTTGCTTACATGCTTGGCACAGAAGATCAGAAGAAGATGGCAGCACATATGGTCAATCGCCACTGGGGCGCCACCATGCAATTGACTGAACCAGATGCCGGATCCGATGTCGGCGCAGGTCGCACCAAAGCTGTGCAACAACCTGATGGAACTTGGCACATCACTGGTACAAAAAGATTTATCACATCAGGTGATGCAGATCTTTATGAAAACATTATGCACTTTACCTTGGCTCGTCGCGAAGGTGGCGGTCCAGGAACTAAGGGTCTCTCACTCTTCTTAATTCCTAAATTTATGTTCGACTTAGAGACTGGTGAACTCGGCAAGCGCAATGGTGTTTATGTCACAAATGTCGAACATAAGATGGGTCTTAATGTTTCTTCTACCTGTGAAGTTAATTTGGGAGAGAAAGAACCTGCAGTTGGATATCTACTCGGTGATGTCCACGAAGGTATTGCGCAGATGTTTAAAGTTATTGAATTTGCGCGCATGATGGTGGGTACAAAGGCAATCGCAACACTCTCTGCCGGATATCAGCAAGCGCTCGCTTACGCTAAGACTCGCGTTCAGGGTGGCGATATGAAGGTAATGAACGATAAGGCCAGCCCACGCGTCACCATTATCAACCATCCAGATGTGCGTCGTTCATTGATGGTGCAGAAGTCCTACAGCGAAGGTATGCGCGCACTAGTGCTCT
>CAZMBG010000035.1:0-9355 GCA_964564615.1 uncultured Candidatus Planktophila sp. | reverse complement strand
AGGTCGGCTGTAGTGTACGTTTTGAGATATGCAGTTGCGCTAGTAGAACCAGAATCAATTAATACATAACCAGTATCTAAAAGAAGCATTTTTGCATTCGCAGTCATCGAAACTATCTCATGTGATCCGCCTACTGGTGTAAATATTGGCTGAAGATTCTTCGCAAGCGCTTGCTCAAATGAAATCCCAGATCTGGCTCCTGTTGCCCACAAAGTTCCATCATCAGCTAACGCTATGACTCCAAGTGGATGAGTTGTGAAAGACTTTATATAGTTGAAGTTTTCCGAATTTGCAGCTTTTGGAAAATCAATCATCGTTGGCTTGACATATGTGACAGCATTAAAATCTATTCCAGATACACCGTCATTCATTCCAATTGAACCGGAACCCCAGGTATGGAGTTTTCCATTTGTTCCTAACGCAAAATTCCTGTCAGAATTTGCGTAGGACCCAATTTTTGCAGTTTGCGTAACTGTATAACTCTGCGAAGTGGTTATACTCATTCGATTGTCAAGAAAGAAGCCTGGAACCAGACTGCTGGTAAAGGTCCCTCGGATTACTGAAGTACCGACAAGATTGATACCTAGATAGCCTCTCAAGATTCCATCACCTCGGTAATCAAGTGAGTTAAAAGTTGAGCTGGTGGAAATAGTTCCCGATGTGTCTTTCTTAAGTGTTACAGTGGATGAACTGGGGAACGAATCTACAGAAATTGTGACTGTCTCATTCGGCATTAAAATCGTTCTATTACCGTTGCCGTCTAATAGCGCAACAAAATATGGAGTTAAAGAACTTGAATCAGTACCAGTTGAAGTTTTTATCCTTAAATTATTTGATGAGAACTTTACGATTGAAGGAAAGCCTCCGACTGTAAAACCTGCATATGCCACCCTAGTGCTTGCGCCAGAAATATCACTGTAATTCGCGAGATAATCGCCACTTACTCCTGCATAGACGCTATAGTTTCCAGAGAGAGATCCAGCGCTTAAGACGAGACGGTAATAAGCAATCGAGTTCTCAACTTTGTATGGCGCACTTACACTCGCAAAATTACTTGAATTAGTAGAAACGGTTCCTTGACCACTATAAACATATGCATAAGCACCATCTGTTGTACTAGTCGCACCATTCGCCAATTTTGAAATAACGGTAACAACAATTTGACCACCTGCGCGACCAGATGCATCGATATAAACGCCACGCGATTGCACTGTAGTAACAGCATGTGCGGATTGGGGTACAACAATGAAGAAAGCGAGCAGCGAAATGATTGCGCTAAGAACGACAGACTTCCTTCGCTTGCGTGCGCTCTTCAAGGCTCCCCCTCACTTAGGCGTGTGCTGATTGCCTAAGGGTATTGAAGTTCCTGCGATGAAATAAGGGCTAGATGAGGTGATGTCTGGTCAGAAAGCAGTGTTGGTGACCACTATTTGGAATCGAGAACCAAAGAGACTGAATTGATGCACCAACGCTGATCGGTTGGGACGTCATAACCTTCACCTTCAAAGACATGGCCAAGGTGAGAATCGCACTTACCGCAACGAACCTCGGTGCGGATTCTTGGTGCAAGTGAACGATCTTCCAGCAATCTCACAGAGTCGCCAGCTTTTGGCTGATAGAAAGATGGCCAACCGCAACCAGAATGGAATTTGGCGTCGGAGCGAAAGAGTTCGTTGCCGCAGGCTTTGCATTTGTAGACGCCTTCGGTTTCGGTATCGGTGTATTCACCGGTGAATGGGCGTTCGGTAGCGCCTTCACGGAGAACTTGATATGAAAGTGGATCTAGTTTTTCGGCGAGCTCGGCTTCATTGAGACCGAGTGGGTTATTGATGTCTTCCATGGCGCTCCTTATAGAAGTCACTTTGGTGGCGGGTGAAGGATTTGAACCTTCGAAGGCAGAGCCGGGGGATTTACAGTCCCCTCCCATTGGCCGCTCGGGCAACCCGCCAAGGTTTAAAGCGTTGCGGCGCTTTGGTTATTGCGAAGCGAAAGGATACCTTAGGCCTCTAAGGATTAAAAATCGCCTGAAAGAGATGTAAATAGAGGGGTTTTGACGCACCATGGCAGATAGCAGTTTCGACGTAGTTTCCAAGATTGATCGGATGGAGCTCGATAACGCGATTAACCAAGCAATCCGTGAGATCGATACCCGTTTCGACTTTAAGAATACCGGCGCCAAGATTGAATTATCTGGCGAGACCATCAAGATTGAAGCCGACACTGAAGAACGTGCAAAGGCGGCCCTCGATGTTGTCAAAGACAAGATGGTAAAGCGCAGCATCTCACTCAAGCACCTCGATGCTGGCGAACCTCAACTATCTGGAAAGATTTACAAAATCGGTTGCTCTCTCAAAGAGGGTATTACTACCGAAAATGCAAAAAAGATTGCTAAGTACCTTAAAGATGAAGGTCCAAAGTCAATTAAGACTCAAATCCAAGGTGATGAACTCCGCGTCTCTTCTAAGAGTCGCGATGATCTCCAAGATGCCATCGCCTTAATTAAGGCCGGGCCATTTGATTTTGCAACTCAGTTTGTGAACTATCGTTAATTGAGCACCAAGTCAGACCGTTCGCTCGGACTCATCTTTGGAGTCTCGGCTTACCTTTTGTGGGGGCTCTTCCCGCTCTATTGGCCGCTACTAAAACCAGCTACCGCATATGAAATTGTGGCCCACCGCGCAGTGTGGACCTTAGTTTTCTGTCTTCTGGTTTTGGCATTTAACCGGCAGTTGCGCACAGTATTGGTGCACTTTAAAAATCCAAAAACAGTCCTGACTTTAACTCTTACGACTGCGCTGATCTCGATTAACTGGATTGTCTACATCTGGGCCACAAATACCGGACACGTAGTTGAAGCATCGCTCGGTTATTACATCAATCCGCTCGTCATCATCGCCTTTGGCGTACTCCTGCTGAAAGAGAAGATGCGCCCGGGCCAATGGTTGGCGGTGGGTATTGCTTCTGTCGGAGTCTTGGTACTTGCCATCGATTACGGCCGATTGCCGTGGATCGCACTTGGTTTGGCGCTCTCGTGGGGAAGTTATGGTGTGGTTAAGAAGAAGTTGGGAATGGGCGCACTTGAAGGGCTCACCATTGAGACCATGCTCTCGTTTATCCCCTACCTAGCTTTTCTATTGATTTTGCAGAGCAATCACACCGGTCAATTCGGTCAACATCTCGGGCTCACCTTGTTATTAATTGCATCGGGCGCGATCACTGCGATTCCGCTATTACTTTTTAATGGTTCCACTACGCGCCTGCCTTACACCATCATCGGTCTGCTTCAATTTATTACCCCTACTATTCAATTTTCCATTGGTGTGTGGGTGCGCCACGAAGCTATGCCCATTGCGCGTTGGATTGGTTTTGTGATTATTTGGGTAGCTTTGATTGCGTTGGCTGTTGATTTAGTGCGATCAAGCCGTGCGGTCGACAATAGCGTCGCATAAGCTAAAAAGTGCGCTTGTTGCATTGGTAATTGGTAGCGGCCCCAGAGCGGTGCGCGCATCGGTTGCAACTTGCTTGATCTGTTGACGCGATAAATCAAGAGCGGGGTGTACCCGTAACGCAGCCAAGACTTTCTCCACAGTTGGTTCATCCTTAATTGGCGCTTTCAAAAGCTCAATCAAGCGGGCATCTTCTGGGCGATTCATAGCAATCACATTGAGGGTCACAAGAGTTGGAACGCCTTCGCGTAAATCGGTTCCAGGTGTCTTGCCAGATTGAGCAGAGCTACTTGCAATGTCAATGACATCGTCAGCTAATTGAAAAGCCACACCGATTTTTTCACCATACGTTGTGAGCGCTTCTTTAATCTCTAACGGTGCACCGGAAACCATGGCGCCATAGCGAGCAGATGCCGCAATCAATGAACCAGTTTTATCAGCTACAACTTGAAGGTAGTGTTGCAATGGATCTTCGCCGGCGCCTGGCCCTTGGGTCTCCATAATCTGTCCAATAACAAGTCTTTCAAAGGTCTCAGCTTGTAAGCGCACCGCTTCAGGTCCGATATCTGCCAGCAAGGCAGAGACTTTGGCAAAGAGATAATCGCCGGTAAGAATCGCAACAGTATTACCCCATCGATCATTTGCGCTCTGCACGCCGCGACGGAGTGGAGCTTCATCCATGACATCGTCGTGATAGAGAGTTGCCACGTGGGTTAACTCGCAGACGACCGCTGATTCCACAACACCTTTACGGTTCTTATCACCGTAATGTGCAGCCAGAAGAGTCAATAACGGGCGTAACCGCTTGCCACCTGCCATAGTGAGATGGCGCGATGTCTCTTCAACTAATGGATATTTACCTTGGATATGGCGGAACATCAGCTCTTCGACAGCGCGCAAGCCATCGGCAAGTTCGCTCTCAAGTTCTGGGTCGAGGCCAGGAATTCCAAGTATGGACATTAGCGGAGGAAGAATGAGTTATTGGCAATAAAGTTAACAACTGGCGCAGGGAATACACCGAGAACCAATGTAACTATCGCTGAGAAGGCAACTGTTGCAGTTGTGAGTGCAGATGGAATAACAACACTGGTGCCATCTTCGACTGGATCCTTAAAGAACATCAAAACGATCACGCGAATGTAGAAGAAGGCGGCAATTGCTGAAGCCAATACACCGGTAATCAAGATAATGGTATTTCCCGATTCATAAGCTGCGGCAAAGATAGAGAACTTTCCGATAAATCCTGATGTCAGTGGCAAGCCAGCGAATGCAAGTAAGAAGAAGGCAAAGACTGATGCAACGAGAGGCGAACGCTTGCCAAGACCGCTCCAGCGATTGAGGTCGGTCACTTCACCAGATGAATCACGGATCAGCGAAATAACGGCAAAGCCACCTACAGTGGCGATTCCGTAGGCAAGGAGGTAGAAAAGGGTTGCGCTCAAACCAGCTTTATTGAGTGCAATGACGCCGGAAAGCAAGAAGCCAGCGTGAGCGATTGATGAGTAAGCCATCATTCGCTTTACATCACGCTGAGTAATTGCAACGACGGAACCGAAGACCATCGTAACGACAGCGATCACAATCAGCGCTGGTCGCCAAGACCATTCAGCATTTGCGAAAGAAACGTAATAAATGCGCATGAGTGCGCCGAAGGCTGCCACCTTGGTTGCCGCCGCCATAAACCCTGTAATTGGCGTTGGGGCACCTTGATAAACATCGGGTGACCACGCATGGAAAGGAACGGCACCGACTTTAAAGAGCGCTCCGATTGAGATAAAGGCAATACCTAGCAATAGGAAGACATCGTTGCCAGCGCCACCAACTACTGAAGCTTGAATTCCAGCAAAGGTGAGCGACGATGAGTAACCATAAATAAAAGCCACGCCAAAGAGGAAGAAGGCAGATGCAAATGCACCGAGCAAGAAGTACTTCAACGCTGCTTCTTGCGATAGCAATCGACGGCGACGAGATAGGCCGGACATTAAATACAGTGGAAGTGAGAGAACTTCGAGCGCTACAAAGAGGGTAATCAAATCTGTCGCTACCGGAAAGAGCATCATTCCAGCGACTGCGAAGAGAGTGAGAGGGAAGACTTCAGTGGTCTTTGACTCCGCTTGTAGAGATTCACGTTCTTCAATAGAACCTGGTAGCGCTGCTGCCGAAGCGGTAAAGCTCTCATTATCTGCAATAAGAAATAGCGAGATAAGAGCGATAATCAATACCGTTCCTTGCAAAATCACACCAGCGCCATCAAAGGTCACGGCAGTCATCGCAGCTGAGGTTGAGACTCGACCGCGCACTGAAATAAGGGAGGCAAGTGAAGCGACGATAGCAATCAGGGCAACGAGCAACTGTGAAGATGCACGAACCTTGCGAGGTGCAAAGGCTTCGATCAAGACGCCAACAAGAGCACCTCCGAGCACGATAAGAATCGGCGCTAGAAGTGCGTATTCGAGTACTGGGGCGGTAAAAGTCATTTACTTACCTGCGCTCTCTGTGGGTGCTGGATCGGTAAATCCGGCTTGAGCGATGGTGTGCTCTGCTGCAGGATTAATGATGTTGAGTAATGGTGATGGGTAGAAACCAAAGAGAACAATTGCGGCTACAACTGGCGCAATCGCAATCTTCTCCCGGAGATTGAGATCAGGAAGGTTTTCATTGCCAGCGGCAGTTGGCCCATGTAGCGCCTTCTGAACTGGAATCAAGATATAGAGCGCTGCTAAAACAATTCCGACGGTCGCAACTACCGCAGCAACTGGATAGCGAGTATATGTTCCGACGAGAACTAAGAATTCAGAGACGAAGCTGGAAAGTCCTGGCAGCGCTAATGATGACATTCCGGCTAAGAAGAACATCCAGGCCATTACCGGAGTAACGCGCTGTAGTCCGCCGAAATCTGCAATGGTCGAGGAGCCGCGGCGAGAAATCATCCAACCGCCGACAATAAAGAGAGCAGCGGTTGAGAAGCCATGGTTGAACATATAAAGGTTTGCACCTGAATTGCCTTGGCTGGTCATTGCAAAGATACCCATAGTTATAAAACCAAAGTGCGAGATTGATGTGTATGCAATCAAGCGCTTGAGGTCACGAGCTCCGATAGCCAGGAATGCACCGTACAAGATTGAAATAACCGACAAGACGATGATGACTGGGGTGAATGTCTTGCTGGCATCTGGAAAGAGTGCGATACAAATCTTGATCATTCCAAAGGTACCGACCTTGTCGAGAACACCGAGCAACAAGACTGATGTACCTGGTGTGGCCGCCTTTGCTGCATCTGGCAACCAGGTGTGCATCGGCCATAACGGCGCTTTAATTGCAAAGGCGATAAAGAAGCCAAGGAACATAAGGTTTTGTGACGCTGGAGTGAGATATGGATGTAATCCAGCTAGCTCAGTGATGTCGAATGAAGCATGTCCGGCACGGGAAGATGAGACGTAAAGTCCAATAATTGCCGCCAACATCAGCAGTCCGCCGAAGAGGCTGTAGATCAAGAACTTCACAGCAGCCGCTGCACGCTCTCCAGTTCCGTATCCACCAATGAGGAAGTAGACCGGAATCAACATCGCTTCGAAGATGACATAGAACAAGAAGATATCGGTGGCAGCGAAGACGCCAATCATCATGGTCTCAAGTACGAGAATTAAAATATAGAAAACCTTTGCTGACCAACGGCCACCTTCGGATTCATTCCAGCACGCTAATACCACGATTGGAGTGAGAACTACTGACATCACAATCAAGAGAATTGAAATTCCATCGACGCCCATTGAGTAATTGATGGCAAATGCTGGAATCCAGTTGTACTTTTCGACAAATTGCAGGCCGGTCTGATCAGCTTTAAATTGCGTCAATAGATAGAGCGCATACGCAGCGGTGAGGATGGTGGAGGCTAAGGTGGCTTGCTTAATTGCCTTGGCATTTGCGGTTGGAATTGCACTTACTGCAATTGCACCTACCAAAGGAAGAAGCGCTAGAACTGTTAATGAGTTCACTGTGTCACCACCCAAATTCCTGCGATTAGAACAATCGCTCCAATAAGGATGAGCGCCGCATATGAACGGGCAAATCCTGTTTGTGTATTGCGAAGCGCGTTGCCAGCGCCAATGGCGGCACCGGCTACTCCGTGTACAGCGCCATCAATGACAACTTCATCAGTCTTCACCAATACCTCGGTCAACTTCTGGCCAGGGCGCATAAAGACCGCCTCGTTAAAGGAATCTTGACCTAAGTCATTGCGTACAAATCGAGTAAGAGCAGTAACTTGAGTTGGAGCTTCGCGATCGACTTCTGCAAATTGATACTTGAGAAGTGCAATGCTGACACCAATTACTACAGATAAGAGCGCCAACCCAGAGACAACAATTGGAGCTAATAACTCTTCATGTTCACCGTGGTGTTCGCCAACAACTGGAGCTAACCAATTCACCAATGCATGTCCCTTGGTAAAGAGGAAACCGGTGGTAACAGATCCGATCGCCAAAATCGCCATAGGTAGCCACATCAATACTGGTGATTCGTGTGGATGCGCGTTGTCGTCCCACCGCTTCTTACTGGTAAAGGTGAGTATTACTACGCGAGACATATAGAAGGCGGTAATTGCCGCTCCGATGAGTGCGACAGTTCCGAGGATGACACCCTTTGCGCCACCGGCGTTAAATGCCGTTTCGATGATGGCGTCTTTCGAGTAGAAGCCAGCAAATGGTGGAACACCAATAATTGCAAGGTAACCGAGTCCAAAGGTAATAAAGGTGATCGGCATGTACTTACGAAGGTGGCCGAACTTGCGCATATTTACTTCATCATTCATACCGTGCATTACTGAACCGGCACCAAGGAACATGCCAGCTTTAAAGAATCCGTGCGTTAAGAGATGCATAATCGCAAATGCATATCCGGCAGGACCGAGACCGGCTCCGAGAACCATGTACCCGATCTGCGACATCGTAGAAGCCGCCAACGCTTTCTTGATGTCATCTTTAGCAGTACCCACGAGGGCGCCGAATATCAATGTAATTGCACCGACAATCACAACTAGTAGTTGTGCGGTTGGCGCAGCATCGAAGATAAAGTTTGAGCGAACGATGAGATATACGCCGGCAGTCACCATGGTCGCGGCGTGAATAAGAGCAGATACTGGGGTTGGACCAGCCATCGCATCACCAAGCCAAGCTTGTAATGGGAATTGCGCTGACTTACCTGTAGCCGCAACTAACAACATAATTCCAATAGCGGTGAGCGCTCCAGTAGATGCAGTTGCAGCAGCGCCTTTAACGCCATCAAATGTGGTGGTGCCTAGGGTTGCGAAGGCAATCATGATTGCAAATGACAATCCCATATCGCCGACGCGGTTCATCACAAAAGCTTTCTTTGATGCTGTCGCATAGGCAGGCTTTTGATTCCAGAATCCGATGAGTAGGTATGAAGCAAGACCAACGCCTTCCCAACCCACATAAAGATTGAGGTATGAATTGCCAAGTACCAAGAGCAACATCGCCGCAATAAAGAGGTTGAGGTAGGCAAAGAAGCGGCGACGATCGAGATCGTGAGACATATAGGCGATGGAATAAATATGAATCAAGGTGCCGACACCGGTAATGAGGAGTACAAAACAGATTGAGAGCTGATCTAGTAATAGTGCAGCATCAATATTAAATGTACCGACATGAATCCAGGAGAAGAGAGTCTGAGTTATTGCCCGTTCTTCAGTTGGGCGACCGAGCATCTGCGAAAGTTGATATAGACCGAGTGCAAATGATGATGCTGAGAGAGTCGTCGCGAGTAGGTGGCCCCACTTATCGGTACGGCGGCCACCAAGAAGTAGTAATGCAGCACCTGATAGTGGAAGTGCGATGAGATAGACGAGTAACGATGTTGGATTCATGGCTATCGCTTCAACAAACTAGCAT
>CAZMBG010000034.1:4187-9431 GCA_964564615.1 uncultured Candidatus Planktophila sp. | reverse complement strand
AAGGTCTTCCCATTCTCGCTAGCAATGCGATACATTGGCAAAGGCGTCGATGTTCTGACCTACCTCGGCTCATTTACACAGCGTGCAATCTCTAAGGCGCTCACAACTGAGGCGAAATCTGCCATGGTGCGAATTGCCCCTGGAATCGATACAGGGCACTTTCAACCACGTAAAGATGTAGAAGATTTGCGGAGCAACTTACAACTAGTGGGAAAAAGTGTGATTGTTTCGGTCGGCCGACTTGTCCATAGAAAAGGTCAAGATAAATTAATTGAGGCATTTCCGGAAGTGCTTGCCAAATTTCCTGATGCTCATCTACTTTTCGTAGGAGTTGGACCTTACGAAGAACATTTACGCGGCCTAGTAGCCAAGTTAAACCTTCACAGAGCGGTAACTTTTGTTGGGCGTGTTCAATACTCCGAGCTACCACGATATATATCGCTGGGAGAAATCTTTGCCATGCCAAGTCGTTCACGATTAGCTGGTTTAGAAGTTGAAGGGCTTGGAATTGTGTATCTCGAAGCTAGCGCCTGCCAACTTCCGGTTGTTGGGGGATTATCTGGCGGTGCACCAGATGCAATTGTAGAAGGCACCACAGGTTATGCAGTAGATGGCCTCGATGTTTCAGCAATCGCCAGAGCGCTCAACTCGCTCCTGGCAGATCCACAAAAGGCTCGCGCAATGGGTGTCGCAGGGCGCCAATGGATAGTGGATCAATGGGAATGGCATCACTGGTCTCGTGAATTTAATCGCCTTCTGGGGATTTCTGAATAAGCAATAAGCTAATAGCTTCGGCTCGATTTCGTACCCCTAACTTCCGGTAAATATGCTTGAGATGAGTTTTGACCGTAGTTTCAGAGATGTGTAAGTTATTGGAAATTTCTCGAGTCAATTTGCCAGATTGCAATTCGCGCGCCACGCGATCTTCGGCTGCGGTCAATTGTGGAATTAAACTGCTGTTTAGAGAAAGAGATTCGTGGGCAACCATCGCAGCAAGTTCAATTAATTTACTTCGGACTCTACGTACCTCACCTTTAGCTGCAGCTGAGAGCTCATCAGAGGCAAGCACTCGATCTATCCTGCTGATGATGAATTGAAGCTCTGTGGAAAATTCTTGATGAAAGCGAAAACGGAGGAGAGACATGCTCACCTCCGTTTTCTGTTGCGTTTAATTACTCTTTTGCATACAAACTTTCGATAGTAGATGCAAATTCTTGTGCGACAACATGGCGCTTGACCGATAATTTCGCAGTGAGGTGTCCTCCTGCGATAGTGAAATCGGTAGGTAGAATTGCAAATTTACGTATCGATTCCGCCTTAGAAACCGCTTTATTTGCTTCATCGACGGCCGTCTGAATCACAGCGTTGAGATCGGGATCTTTAACAAGAGATTCTAGAGTCGCACCATCTTTATGATTTGCCGCAATCCAGGCTTTAAGAGAATCGCTATCAATGGTGATGAGGGCAGCGATAAACGGCTTGTTGTCGCCGACCACCATGCATTGGCTGACGAGTGGATGGGCGCGAAGTCGATCTTCAAGTACGGCAGGAGCAACATTCTTGCCGCCCGCAGTAACGATAAGTTCTTTCTTGCGACCTGTGATGTACAAGAATCCTTCATCATCTAACTTTCCGAGATCGCCGGAACGGAACCAGGTTCCATCGAAGGCTTCTCGATTAGCGCCATCATTCTGCCAGTAGCCTCTCATCACAATGGGTCCACCGATTAGTACTTCGCCATCTTCGGCAATCTTGATCGATGTACCAGGAACAGGTCGACCTACTGAACCTACTCGAACAGCGTTGGAGAGATTGAGGGTTGCGCCTGCAGTTGTCTCAGTTAAACCATAGCCTTCAAGAATACGAATTCCAGCGCCACGATAGAAATGACCCAGACGTGCACCCAGTGGTGCGCCACCCGAAATTGCAGCTTCTACCTTTCCACCAAGTACGTGGCGGATCTTCTTATAAACCAAGGCATCAAAGAGCGCATGCTTGAGCGAGAGTAAAGGCTTAAACTTTCGAGCATCGATGTTTTCGCTATAGGCAATAGCAACATCTGCTGCCTTCTTAAAGATTTTGCCTTTGCCAGCTGCAATCGCCTTTGCTTCTGCACCGTTGTAAACCTTCTCAAATATACGTGGTACCGCAAGAACGAAGGTCGGCTTAAAGGTTTGAATATCTTCCATAAGTCGGCCAGCTGGATCGCTGCAATGCGCAAGATGAAGCCCAGCACGAATTGCACCTATTTCAACCATGCGTCCGAAAACGTGAGCAACTGGAAGGAAGAGGAGAGTCGAACCACCGGGTTTGAGGAAGAGGTCAGCCGCGCCTTCAACTACATTGCCACATTCGGCTAGGAAGTTTCCGTGAGTGAGCTGAACGCCTTTAGGTTGTCCTGTTGTTCCAGATGTATAAATTAATGTAGCGAGCGTATCTGGATTGAGTGCGCGACGACGGCGATCAATTTCATCGTCCGTAATATGAGCGCCAGTTCGACGTAAAATCTCCAAAACATCATCAGTCATAGTCCACACGTGTTTGGTGTGTTCGGGCAGTACTGATTGCGCAGTTTCGCGAAGGATTGGAGTCTCGACAATTAAACCTACTGATCCTGAATCGCTCAAGATCCAATTGATTTGCTCTGCAGATGATGTTTCATAAATTGGAACAACTACGCCGCCCGAATACCAAATCGCAAAATCTAGAATGGTCCATTCGTAGCGAGTGCGCGCCATAATTGCGACTCGATCACCAATATTGATACCTGCGGCAATTAATCCTTTGGCTGTGGCGCGTACATCATTTTCGACATCGCGTGCGGATAGCTCTTGCCAGCCATCGCCCAAAGGGCGGGACATTGTGATTCGATCGGGTTCAAACCAAGCACGCTCGGCGATGAGGTTGGTGAGGTTGCCTTCGGTGGCAGCAGCCACCAGAGGTGGGATGGTGATTTCGTTCATACCCCTAACGCTAGCGGGGAAGGGGAGATATTGTGAAGAGTTGATAACCTTTTCTCATGGCCAGTTCATCATCTATCGAAATCGACGCAGGCATTGACGCGGTATTTTCCGCGCTCTCAGATATATCAGCCTACCCAACATGGCTTAGCGCCATTAAATCAGCCGAAGTTATTCAGGCGGATGACCAAGGGCGTCCAATCAAAGTTTCGCTCAAAATTGATGCCGGAATGATGAGAGATAAGCCAATCTTGGATTATGACTGGAGTTCGGCACCTCACTCCATCTCATTCTCTCTCGACGATGCTGATCTTCTTACTCAGATGGATGGGTCTTACTCGCTTAAGAGTGTAGATAGCGATACAACTCAGGTCACCTATGAATTAACAACTGCAGTGTCCATGCCAGTTCCGCAGATGATGCTCAACAAAGCGGAGGAGGCAACAATTGCTGCAGCGCTTAAGGAGCTAAAAGTTAAGTGCGAGCAATAAAGTAATGTCTTACACAATTGGAATTGATATTGGCGGCACCAAAGTTCTAGGCGGCGTCGTCAATCAGTCCGGCGAAATTCTTCAGACTGCGCGAAAGGATACGCCGCGCGAAGGTGGCAAAGAGCTGATTCAGGTAATCGCCGATGTTGCGCTTGAGTTGGCTCAAGAATTTCCGATAGATAAGGTTGGAATCAGCACAGCAGGTTTCGTTTCATCTGATCGTAAAACAATCTTGGCTTCAGCAAATATTGCTGGTTGGAATGGTGTCAATCTCTTTGACGAGCTCACTTCACTCATCAAAATGCCAGTCGTTATTGAAAATGATGCAAATGCGGCAGCTTGGGGAGAGTTTATCTTTGGCGCAGGTGTAGGCAAAGAGAATATGTTGATGCTCACTGTTGGTACTGGCATCGGTGGCGGAATTATCGTTAACGGTCAATTATTGCGAGGTGCTTTTGGAATAGCTGCCGAAATTGGTCATATGCGAGTAGTTCCAGAAGGCCACTTATGTGGGTGTGGTGCGCGTGGTTGTTTTGAACAATATGGTTCTGGCAATGCCTTGATGCGCCATGCCCGAGAAGCTATCGCTGCGAGTCCAGATGTTGCACGCAATTTACTTTCGCGTGGAAATGGAACTTTGGAAGGATTAACAGGGCGAGCAATCACCGATGCCGCTAGAGATGATGATCCGGTTGCGCTCGCCGCTTTTAACACTACTGCACAATGGCTAGGGGCTGGAATTGCATCACTCTCAGTCATTCTAGATCCGGAAGTAGTTGTCATTGGCGGCGGCGTCATTGACGCTGGTGAAATATTGCTAGCACCGACTCGCGAATCCATGCATAGAAAGATGCCATTTTCCAGCAAACATCCATATCCAGAAATAATTCCGGCAAAGCTTGGAAATGAAGCCGGGCTGGTTGGAGTTGCCGACTTAGCGCGTCGTTAACTTTCTTCTGGATACCTTACGCCTATGAGGTGTCGAATGGCATCCATAGACTCCATGACAGCTATCGACTCGCTTAAATTCAGCTCAGAACTTTCCAAGATGTGATCGCGAACGTTGTGGGCAAAGACAGCGGCTTGTTCACGTAGCCCAATTCCTTCATAAGGCCTGGTGTATTCGTAGATTAACTTCTCATCTGTCCCAATAACTCTAAATGTGCTGGGAGTGAAGAACATTGAGTCAATTTCAATTCGCGCCTTTGAGCCAACTATGACAGCGGTATTTGAAGTGCGGGCTGCAAATGAAGAGGTGAGCGAGGCATGGGCTCCTGACTCATAAGTAAAGATTGCAGATGTTTGAAGATCAACTCCTTTTTCAGTGAGAGTTGCATTCGCTGAAATTTCTTGCGGCGCACCCAGAACCATATGTGCAAAAGAGACCGGGTAGACGCCGACATCAAGCAGAGCTCCGCCGGCAAGAGATAGTTCCCAGAGCCTAGGGTTTGGATTTGATGTGAGTAATTGGCCATGGTCGGCGATGACGGTGTGAATCTCACCTAGTTGTCCAGATTCAAGGATTGCTCGTATCTCTTTGATATGGGGGAGGAAGCGAGTCCACATCGCTTCTTGCAAAGGAAGATTTACTAAACGCGCGTGTTCGACTAAGGCACGAGCTTGATCGGCGTTGACGGTAAATGCCTTTTCGCATAAGACAGGTTTGCCGGCGCTGAGGGCGAGCAACGAATTGTTGAAGTGAAATGTGTGCGGCGTAGCAACATATACAGCATCACATTGCGCTTCAACTGCATCCTCATAGCTTCCATATGCTTGCGCGGTTGGAAATTCGT
>CAZMBG010000034.1:0-4087 GCA_964564615.1 uncultured Candidatus Planktophila sp. | reverse complement strand
TTGGTACTTTCATATATTCGGGAACTTCATTGTCGCGGGCTGTTATCTCATCAAGGTAGGTACTGCCTGTATCTCGATTGAGGTTGAGACCGGCAACCATTGATTCAAATTCGGCATCAATCAGCTCTTGGTGATCGTCATCGGGGTTGCGCTTATCCACGCCTAAATATTTCCATAGATTCCCAGTATTAGCCGAAATTACTGGAACGAATTACTATGCGCTTATGAACAACCTGCCCTATGGCACGCTGCGAGCATTCCTTACTCCATTCTTAATGCTCCTCTTTCGCCCAAAGGTGAAGGGATTGCGTAACGTTCCATCTTCTGGTCCGGTCATCATCGCTTCAAACCACCTCAGCTTTAGCGATTCCATCTTTATGCCGCTAGTTGTTCCGCGCAAAGTTACCTTCCTGGCAAAGAGCGAGTACTTCACCTCGCCTGGTCCAAAGGGGCTATTAAAGAAGTTAACCTTTATCGCGCTGGGTCAGGTGCCGGTAGATCGTTCTGGCGGTCGACGGAGTGAAGCTGCCCTTATTACTGGGTTACAGGTATTAGCAGAGGGCAACTGTTTGGGAATTTATCCAGAAGGCACTCGTTCACCAGATGGCCGGCTCTACAAAGCGCGCACTGGAATAGCCAGATTGGCGATCGAATCTGGAGCTCCAGTCATTCCGGTGGCGATGTTCAACACGGACAAGATTCAACCAACCGGTACCGTGATTCCCAAGGTTATGAGAGTTGGTATGACCTTCGGTGAACCAATGTACTTTGAAGGCGATAGTCGTGATGCGTTGAAACTTCGTGAAGTATCAGACCATATTATGAAGCGCATTCAACAGTTATCTGGACAAGAATATGTCGATACTTATGCAGTAAAAACTAAGCGTTCCGGAATCAACGTCGAAAATAGCGACGAAGAGTAACTAGATATTGAAAATATTTTCGCGCTCCACTAAATAATTACAGAGATTGCAATCACTACCCGCATCTGGCAGCTCGCCCTCCAAAACATCGAGTAGATCTGTCAGTAAGTTTTGTAATTTCTCTGGATTACGTTCTACCGGCACATACTTTTGATGCACACCGAAACCGGAGGTGTGGGAGACAAACTCATTGGGGCGAGTATCTGCTACTCCGGCTAACTTCCACACGAGCAAGCCCATAGTCTTGACCGGGAAGGCCACCCCGCGATCAGGGTTTTCGAGGGCATACGCATATGCTTCAAGCTGGGGAGAGTAGAACTCACCGCTATCGCGCTCTGAATCTGAAACTTTGCAATCAATAATTCCCACCGAACCATCTGCGTAGTGGCCGAGTAAATCGTAGATACCCATAATCTTAAATCGACTTGCAACGCCATTGACCACAACTGGTGAGCTCTTTACCCATTGCCCCCACTGCTTAACGACACCTTCGGGTAGCGATGGATCGATAGTCGACATAGGGGCGCGCCGAAAAGTCTCCTCTTGCGTAGTTGAGAGAGTTTTAAGGAGTGGAAAATCTTTCTTGAGATCGAGCTTAAACCAGTACTTCAACCAGAGACAGCGTTTGCAGGTAGTGAGCGCAAAGGTGAGATCGGAAGGTGCGATGGTGTCACGTGCAGGTGCTGGTGGTTTCCTCATATCGATATTCTCTCTTTAAGGTGTGACAAGTGCCTGAATTAAAACCGCTATACCTAGAACAATCATCACTGTTCCGCCAACGGCCCGAAGGCGCTCGAGGCGACGATTGCTACTTGCCAACCAAGAGCGAGCTGTTCCGGCCAGCAGACCCCACGAGGCATCTGAGAGAAAAGCTAGGACGCAGAAGGTGAGACCAAGGAAGATCAATTGGTTGGTGACCGCCTTCCCTTCAATATCTACAAATTGTGGCAATACCGCCGCAAAGAAGACCATCGCCTTTGGATTCAGTACTCCAACCCAGAAGCCATCGATAATGGCGCGTCGGGTGGTAGGAGATATTGGACCTTGATTTGTCATATCTGATGCATGTACGGCCCGCTTTCGAATGGCATCAATGCCGAGAAAGATTAAGTAAAGTCCGCCACCCCATTGGACCGCTATATAAGCAAGGTGAAATCTTTCAAGTATTGGCCCGAGCCCAAGCGCTACTACTGTGGAGAGAACAAGGGAGCCTGAGACATTTCCAAGCACAGTAAGGACAGAGATTTTACGACCCCACGCAATAGCACGGGCGATAACAAAGAGAACGCTCGGACCAGGTGCCAAGATGATAATCATCGCGGCGATGAGATATTCGGGATAACGATGCGGAATCACTCCCACATATTATCGAGCCGACCACTCATTTGGTCCGAGCGTTCTTTATGAAGTTGTGCTTATTTACGCAAATTTCTCAACGCATTGAGAATGTGATAACCGAGAACGGCAACAAGTGTGGCATTCACGATTCCTGTGAATGTGTAATCACCCTTTGTCCATGAGTAATCAGCGATACCGATAACGAGCGTTGATGCCACGACAAGGAGATTGATTGGATCGGCGAAGTTGACTTTATTCTCGATCCAAATGCGTCCACCAAGCACGCCAATGAGTCCGAAGAGAGCGGTACCTGCACCACCCAAAGCCCCCATTGGAGTTGCGTGCAAGACCTCACCAAACTTAGGTGAAAGTCCGAGCAGGATTGCACCTACGCCAGCCACCCAGTATGCAGCGGTTGAGTAGACGCGGCTTGATGCCATGACGCCAATATTTTCCGCATATGTTGTTGTACCTGAACCGCCACCAACGCCAGCAAGAGTAGTTGCAACTCCATCGGCCATAAGTGCGCTACCCATCTGGCCATCGAGATCTTTACCAGTCATAGCGGCAACAGCTTTCACGTGCCCGACATTCTCTGCGATTAAGACAAGTACAACCGGCAAGAAGAGAACCATGATGCTGAACTTGAATGTAGGTGTAGTGAAATCAGGTGCAGCAAAGAGCTTTGCAGACTTAATGGCATCGGTATTTACATACCCATTGAAATATGCAACCGCGTATCCAACGACGATACCTAAGAAGATGCTAATGCGTCCGATGAGACCTTTTGAAAGTGCGGTAAAGAGTGCAATGGAGATCAAGGTAATCAACGCAATCAGCGTTGCGTGTGGATCAACGACTTGTCCACCTACAACTCCTTGGAATTGATTCTTAGCAACGCCAGCTAAATTGAGGCCAATCACAACGACGATTGCACCAGTTACTACTGGAGGCATCGTCTTGTTAATCCAATCAATACCTATCGCCTTGACGACAAGTCCCACTAATACGAGAAGGAGACCGGTGAAGACTATGCCGCCGAGAGCGGCTGCCATTCCGCCATCTTTAGCTGCCATGGCGGCGCCAATTGGGCCAAGGAAGGCGAAAGAGGAACCGAGATAACTTGGCACCATATTGCGAGTAATTGCCAAGAAGAGCAGAGTGCCAATTCCGGAGAAGAAGAGCGTCGTTGTAGCTGGAAAGCCAGTCAGGATTGGAACTAAGAAGGTAGCGCCAAACATCGCAGCGATGTGCTGGAGGCCGATACCGATGGTACGTGGCCAAGAGAGGCGTTCATCTGTTGAAACGACATCTCCGGCAGAGATCTTCTTGCCGTCTCCATGAAGTTTCCATGTAAGTAGTGACATGTACAACCTTTCGTTGAGGGATTCTGTAACTGTCGTGCGGTTGACTCCTGGGCTCAGGGGTCAGCACAGGCGGGGATAGTTATGAGGGTATGTGACGAGGCGCACTGTGGGGCTATAGGCGCGCCGATTTGGTAAAAAGCGGAGTTATCGAGTTAAATATCGTTGCGATATATCGAAACGATATATCTCTTGTACATAGGATAGGAGCTAGGCAGATGCGCTCTCGAGTGGAGTCTTTGGAGTTTGCTCTCCTTGGCCTGCTCGCACAGGGGCCTCTCCACGGTTATGAGTTAAGGAAGCGCATGATCGCCCTTGTTGGGCCATTTAAAGCGCTCTCCTTCTCAGTTCTCTATCCGCAACTTCGCCGAATGTTGATCGCTGGACTCATCCAAGAGACGACAGTCGAACGAGGTAGCAAGCGTCCACGCATTGTCTACGCCGCCACAGATGCGGGGTTGG
>CAZMBG010000033.1:0-9588 GCA_964564615.1 uncultured Candidatus Planktophila sp. | reverse complement strand
GAATAATTATGATCGACGAAGCTCTCGAACATCTCGTTAAGGGAATCGTAGATAATCCAGATGACGTTGTCGTCAAGGAGAAGAACGGACGTCGCGGCACAACTCTCGAAGTCCACGTTAATCCAGAAGACATTGGCAAGGTCATTGGCCGTAATGGACGCACCGCTAAGGCGCTCCGTACTGTCACAAGTGCGCTCGCTGGCCATACAGTTCGCGTCGACCTAATCGACACTGACGAAGTTCGCTAACGACTCCTCGCACAATTATGCGCCTCAATGTTGGTCGCATCGGCAAAGCCCACGGCATTGCCGGTGAAGCCACAATTGAGGTTCGTACCGATGAAGCGGAAGATCGTTTCGCCATAGGTGCAATACTTGAAACAGATAGCCACGGCCAACTAACCGTGGCATCTGCACGCGTTCATAACGGCATATTGCTCTTAGGTTTTGTCGGCATCACGACGCGCAACCAAATCGAAGAACTTCGCAATCAACTTCTCTATACCGACGTCGATATCAATGCACCCGGGTTTGACGAAGATGATTATCACGTTCTGCAACTCATCGGATGTACCGCTTACTTGGTTGATGGAGATGAATTTGGTGAGGTGATTGATGTCTTAAACCTGCCGGGTCAAGATGTGTTGGTGATTAAGAGTTCAGATGGCGAAGTATTGATTCCTTTTGTACATCAGCTCGTACCAATTGTTGATATCGCAAATAAGAAGATGACAGTCGTTCCACCAGAGATTTCGGGGGAGATGAAATGAAGATTGATGTCGTTTCGATATTCCCTGAATATTTAGCGCCCCTCCAACTCTCCTTACTAGGAAAGGCGCAGAGTGCAGGTCTAGTAGATATTAAAGTCCACGACCTGCGTGATTACTCAACAGGCGTTCATAACTCTGTTGACGACACTCCATATGGTGGTGGCGCCGGAATGGTGATGATGCCCGAAGTCTGGGGCAAGGCGCTCGACCCACTTATGATGGAAGATACCGATCTCATCATCTTGACGCCGGCGGGAAAGCGATTTACCCAGAGTATTGCCGCGGAATTTTCTGCAAAAAAACACTTGGTCTTTGCCTGTGGCCGATATGAAGGTATCGACGATCGAATTCGACAATTTTACTCAGGCGATAATTTCGTGAATCGCAATATTCACGTGCATGAATACTCAATTGGGGATTATGTTTTAGGAGGTGGTGAAGTTGCTTCGATGGTGATGATCGAGGCCATCACTCGATTAATCCCAGGTGTATTAGGGAATCCGCAATCCCTTGCGGAAGAGTCTCATAATCAAGAAGGTTATGTTGAATATCCAAGTTTCACTAAACCTGCGGTGTGGCGCGATATCCCAGTACCTGAGATTTTATTATCAGGAAATCACGCCGCTATTGCACAGTGGCGACAAACACAGGCATCAGAACGCGCCCGCAAAAATAGATAACTCGTCAGTAGCCTCTGAGGTTCTATACAGTAGGCGATATGAGTGAAGAGTCAGCAAAAATCCAGTCACGTCTCATCCGTGACCTTGAACCTGTTGTTGCTGTCGAACTCGAGCGTCACTTAAAAGTTCAGAAAAACTGGTATCCGCACGAGTATGTCCCTTGGTCACAAGGTAAAGATTTCCCAGGTCCGCTCAATGGAGATCCATGGGATGCAAAAGACACCAAGCTGACTTCAGTGGCCCAAGATTCTTTAGTGCTCAACTTAATGACTGAAGATAATCTACCGAGTTATCACACCGAAATTACGCTCTCCTTAGGTCGAGATGGCGCGTGGGGTACTTGGATTGATAGATGGACAGCTGAGGAAGCGCGTCACTCAATCGTGATTCGAGATTATCTGATGGTTGCACGCGAAGTAAATCCATATGAACTCGAAGATCTACGAATGGCTCATATGTCTTTGGGCTACCAAACTCCTTATGAAAACGATATGTTGCACACCATTGCTTATGTAACTTTCCAAGAGTTGGCAACGCGAGTATCTCACCGCAACACCGGAGCGCTTTCTAATGATTCAATCGTTGAGGGCATGATGCAACGAGTCGCTCTTGATGAAAACCTTCATATGTTGTTCTATCGCAATACCATTGCAGCCGCACTTGAACTCGAACCAAATGCAGCGATGCGGGCAATTACCGATGTGGTCACCAATTTCAATATGCCGGGTGCTGATATGCCTGGCTTTGGTCGTAAAGCGGTTGGTATTGCCTTAGCAGGAATCTATGATTTACAACAACACCTCGAAGATGTAGTTCTACCGGTACTACGAGCTTGGAAGATCTTTGAGCGCAATGATTTCTCTGGCGATGGACTTAAGGCACGCGATGAATTATCCGCCTTCCTCAAAACTATCGAATCACAAGCGAAAACTTTTAATGATAAGCGGGAAGTTCATTTTGAGCGACAGATTGCCCGCGGTATAGAGCCAATTCGTATCCAACCTAAGTAACCTTTAGAATGGCGCTTATGGAGCGCACGTACCTCGTTGAGACATATGGCTGTCAGATGAATGTGCATGATTCTGAAAGAATCGCTGGTCTACTCGATGAAGCTGGATTCATCCCTGTAACCCCAGGTCAACAAGCCGATGTTGTTGTTTTCAACACGTGTGCGGTGCGCGAAAATGCTGATAATAAGTTATATGGAAATTTAAGTTTCTTAGCTCCGGTGAAAAAAGCTAACCCGCAGCTCCAAATTGCGGTAGGTGGTTGTTTGGCTCAGAAAGATCAAGCCACAATTCTTGAGAAAGCCCCCTATGTCGATGTGGTCTTTGGAACCCATAACGTGGGATCGCTGCCAGTCTTACTCGAACGCGCTAGGGTTGAGAAAGAATCGCAGATTGAGATATTGGAAGCGCTGGAACACTTCCCATCCACGCTGCCAGCTCGCAGATTCTCTGCATTTTCATCCTGGGTATCTATCTCGGTAGGGTGCAATAACACTTGTACATTCTGCATCGTTCCATCATTGCGTGGAAAAGAGAAAGATCGCGAACCGGAAGATATTTTGCGAGAAATTCAAGCGTTAGCTGATCAAGGCGTGATTGAGATTACCTTGCTTGGGCAGAATGTTAATGCCTACGGGGTCGAGGCGGGCAAGAAAGGCGCATTTGCCCAGCTGCTGCGCGATGCAGGTTCGATATCGGGAATCGAACGAATTCGTTTTATGTCACCACATCCTCGTGACTTTACTGATGATGTCATTGAGGCAATGGTTGCTACTCCGACAGTTATGCCTCATCTCCACATGCCATTGCAGTCGGGCTCTGACTCAATTTTACAAAGTATGCGACGGTCATACCGTACAGATAAGTACCTCGGCATTCTCACAAATGTAAGGAATGCGATTCCGAAGGCAATGATTACCACCGATATCATCGTTGGATTTCCAGGTGAAACCGAAGCCGACTTTCAAGCAACCATGGATCTCACAACCAAAGCGCGATTCTCCGCTGCCTACACATATAAGTATTCAATCCGTCCTGGTACTCCTGCTGGCGCTATGCCTAACCAAGTACCTGAGGACATCGTCACTGAGCGCTACACCAGATTGCATGAACATCTTCAGAAAATTTCGCTATCAATTAATGAGGAAGCAGTTGGAACCACTCACAGAGTTTTAGTTTCGGAAGTAGAGGGGCGCCGTGATGGAGAACAAGGAAGAATCACCGGACGTAGTGAAGACTTCCGACTGGTGCACTTTGATGTCATAGATGGTGTCCGGCCGGGTGATTTTGTTCAGGTCAAGATAGATAAAGCTTCGGCCCATTATTTGCTAGGTACTGCGATAGAAGTGATTCCATCTCGAGGGGGAGATGCATTCGCAGCACGTACCGCACCAAAGCAAACTTCTCTCGGCATTCCTACTCTGCGTATATGAGCATCATTGTTATTTGCGGCCCAACCGCAACGGGCAAAAGCGACCTTGCGGTTGAGTTAGCGTTAAGCCTCGGCGGCGAGATCATCAACGCCGATTCCATGCAACTCTATCAAGGTATGGATATTGGTACTGCCAAGCTCTCGATAACAGAGCGCCGAGGAGTTCCGCATCATCTTCTCGATATATTGACTGTCGATCAAGATGCTTCCGTTGCCCAATATCAAGAGCTTGCAAGAGCCACCGTTAATCAGCTCCAGGCAAATGCTCGTCCCGCAATTATTGTCGGTGGCACTGGGCTCTACATCAAATCAATCTTTGATGAAATGAACTTTCCGGATACTGATCCGGCAGTTCGGGCTCGACTAGAAGCTGAGGCTGAAGAGTATGGAGCTGCTCAACTCTTCCAACGACTCCAAGAAGTAGACCCTCGTGCAGCAGAAGCAATTGACTCAGCAAATACCAGGAGAATTATCCGCGCGCTAGAAGTTATTGAATTAACTGGCGCTCCGTATTCCGCAACGCTACCAACCGATAAGAGTGAGCTCTATCCGCAAGCGCACCATTTTGGATTAGCAATGCCACGTGAACAACTCGCGCCACGCATCGAAGAGCGGGTTCATCGAATGTTCAACTCTGGTTTAGTGGATGAAGTTGTTGCGCTCAAAGAGGCAGGTATTCTCAATGGAGCCACAGCTCAGCGAGCAATTGGATATCGACAGAGCCTTCAATATTTGGCAGGTGAGATTTCGATAGCAGAAGCGATTGAATCCACGATTGTTGCAACTAGACAGTATGTGCGGCGGCAAGAGACCTGGTTTAAGCGTGACCAACGAATTCAATGGCTTGCACCAAATATAAATCGATTCGAAGCCATCTCCCAGGCAATCGGGCAGATATAGGATAGAGACAATGAGCGCGCAAGTAATGGCAACCTATGGCCACGGTACACACAATGACTTTCTGCTTATTTTTGATCCCGATGAGCTCATCAACCTCACACCGAATTCAATTTCGGCCATGTGTAATCGCACCACAGGTATCGGTGCTGATGGCGTAATTCGCATCGTCAAGAGCGATGGCCAGTGGTTTATGGATTATCGAAACTCCGATGGTTCGATTGCTGAGATGTGTGGCAACGGAATTCGGGTCATGGCCCGATATTTAGTGGCTCACGGACATCAGTCTGAAGGAATTTTTGCCATCGATACGCGGGCCGGACGTAAACATTTAAGAGTGCCTCGCGAGGAAGATATCTCAGTTAACTTAGGTAAAGTCTTTGATGAAGAAGAAGATGTCACTGCTACCGTAAATGGTATTACCTACGATGGATTTAATATTAACGTTGGCAACCCACATGCAGTTGTCTTTACTGAAGATCTTTCAACGCTGGGTGAATTAATCAATCCTCCGGTTGTCGCACCTGCGAGTAGCTATCCTGAGGGCGTTAATGTTGAATTTGTAGAAATTTTGCCTGGTAATGAGGCGAAGATGCGTGTTTACGAGAGAGGCAGCGGAGAGACCCAATCGTGTGGCACCGGCACATGTGCTGTTGCCCTTGCAGCCACCAAATACTCGGGCCAATCGCTTCCAGCTCGTTGGGTGATTTATCCACCAGGAGGCCGTTTGGTGGTAGATCTCGATGGACATTCCAATGCGACTTTAACTGGCCCTGCAGTACTGCTCTCCGAACACGATATAACTCCTTACCTATCGTTATGAAAGAACCGAACGATAGCTATGACGTGCTATTTGAACAGTTATTGCGCGAGAGCGCTCAGGCAGCCATCGACTTCGATGCCGATGAAATTGATGAAGTAGCAGCGCAACCAGAGCTTGCCGATCGCCATGCGTTAAAGCGTGTTCAAGGTTTTTCGACCGAACTTCAAGATATCTCGGAGGCCGAATATCGTCAGCTTCAACTTGAGCGCGTCATCTTGGTTGGAGTCTGGACTGAAGGCACTGGTGAGATGGCAGAGAATTCGCTTCAAGAGCTAAAAGCGCTAGCAGAAACTGCAGGATCGGAAGTACTCGAGGGGCTGATTCAACGTCGCGATAAGCCCGACCCATCAACGTATATTGGCGCTGGAAAAGTTGCAGAGCTGAAAGATTTAGTTCGGGCAAGTGGCGCAGATACTGTTATCTGTGATGGTGAATTATCTCCTTCACAACTTCGCACGCTAGAAGATAAGTTGAAGGTAAAGGTCGTCGACCGCACTGCACTTATTCTCGATATCTTTGCTCAGCACGCGAAGAGTAGAGAGGGTAAGGCTCAGGTTGAGCTGGCTCAGATCGCCTACCTCCTACCTCGTCTTCGTGGTTGGGGAGATTCACTTTCGCGTCAGGTCGGCGGCCGGGCAGCCGGCGGAGCAGGTATTGGTGGACGTGGACCTGGTGAGACGAAGATCGAAACTGATAGACGCAGAATTCGCGACAAGATGGCGAAACTTCGACGTGAAATTGGAGAGATGAAAATTTCACGTGAGACGAAGCGGCAAGAGCGACGTCGCCATCGAATTCCTTCGGTAGCGATTGCTGGTTATACCAATGCTGGGAAATCATCATTGCTCAACAATCTCACCGGTGCTGGCGTGCTCGTTCAAAATGCGCTCTTCGCTACCCTTGATCCGACAGTTCGAAAAGCTACAACGTCTGATGGCCGAATTTACACACTCACTGACACAGTTGGCTTTGTACGACATCTACCTCATCAATTAGTTGATGCATTTAAGTCAACTCTGGAGGAAGTATCAGAGGCTGATTTGATTGTGCATGTCGTTGATGGATCGCATCCAGATCCATTTGAACAGATTCGGGCGGTTCGCCAAGTCATCACTGAGATTGGTGGGGCGGCAGTTCCTGAGATTATTGCAATCAATAAAGTAGATATTGCAGATCCCGAAGTGGTGATTGAACTCTTACGCCGGGAGCCAAACAGCTATGCCTTCTCTTCCAAGACTGGATTCGGCATCGAGGGGCTGATTCATGCAATAGAAAAATCGCTTCCACATCCGGGAGTCGAAATTGATGTTGTAATCCCATATCACCGCGGTGATTTGGTTCACGCCATTCACGAGAGCGGTGAGATTCTCCTAGAGGGCCACGAGCCTGGCGGTACTCATATCCACGGTTTCGTCGATGAATCTCTGGCAGACTCGATTTTCAAGGCTATTTCAGCGGAATAAAGCGACACGCCGAGGGGTTTCAACGAGCACATTCTCGAGATTTACTGCCACTATTCGCGCATGTAGTCGAGGACTACCAATGAGTGAAAGGGAGGTGAGAAATATGGCAACAGATTACGACACACCTCGAAAAACCGATGAAGAGCTCCACGAGGAATCGCTAGAAGAACTCAAAGCAAAGAGAGCTGATGCTCAATCTGGACAGATCGATGTTGATGAGACAGAGGCAGCCGAGAACCTAGAACTTCCAGGTGCAGATTTATCCGGTGAGCAATTAGCAGTGCGAGTTGTACCTAAGCAGGTTGATGAATTTACATGCTCGCGTTGCTTCTTAATCCACCACATTACACAGCTTTCTAGTGGTGAAGGCTTAAAGGCGATTTGCAAGGAGTGCGCATAGTTCTTCACCACGTTTGGTGGAGATTAACCAATACGGTGTTGGGTCGCGTGGATCGTTAACCTGAACCTTAATTCCGCGCGAAACCCAGAATATAAGCGCTGGATAGGCAGCGGGATTAAAGTTGCGAGTCCGCTCGAGTAAGAATTCTGCTTCGGTAAGAACTATCGGATCGGATAAGTATTTTAATTCGATATGAGCTCGATCGACTCTCAGTTCACCATCAGTGTTGGAACCACTAATTGAAATAGTATGGATATTTGAGCGATAGAAATAGAACAAGGCAAAGAGGCAAGCGAGGCTTGTATACAGGGCGGCAGAATTGGTGAAGGCCGCCCACACTGCAACAACAATAGAGAAGAGCATTAAAGCCACAAATGCCATGAGCCATAGTGGAGGTCGAATCACCTCTTTGAAATCTAAATCACCACCCATAGAGCTAGGGTATCGCCTCACTTCTGTGTAGCCTTGCCATATGGCGCGCGTACCATCCACTACACCTCCTGATGGTGCAGTTATTCCGGAGCGCCATCCAGAATCGCCAGCAACCGGATCGCGCATCCCATCCCACTTTAAAAAGTGTTTTGGTTGTGGCGAACTACATCCAACTGGACTCCATCTCGTAGCGCATGTTGGAGAAGGTCTCGCTATCTCAGCTGAATTTACCGTCACCGAAAATCATCAAGGAGCGCCAGGTTTAGCCCACGGCGGCCTCCTCTCACTCGCATTTGATGAAGCGCTCGGAAAGTTGATGTGGCTTTTACGCGCCCCTGCAGTGACGGCTCGACTTGAAACCGATTTTTTATTACCGGTACCAATTGGAACCACTCTTCACATCAGCGCATCCATTACTGGTCAATTCGGTCGCAAGGTTTACTCCGTGGCTGAAGGACGCCTCAATTCGCCAGAAGGGCCGATTGCAGTTCGAGCCGCCTCCCTCTTTGTTATCGTTCCAATGAAGCACTTCCTCGAGAATGCACCCAAGGAATATATTGAAGCAATTAAAGCTGCGCCAGAACTACTGGCCTTCGTAGACCCAACATTTGATATCAACCCATGAGCCAATTACGCGTATTAATTCATCGACTCGATCCTGATTTGCCAATGCCGAAATACGCCAAAGGTGGCGATGCCGGCGCAGATATATATTCAAGAATAGATATCACTCTTCAACCGGGGGAGCGGGCGCTCATTCCAACCGGAATAGCTATCGCACTTCCCGATGGATATGTATGCCTCGTGCATCCACGCTCTGGTTTAGCGATCAAACATGGCGTAACTATGGTCAACGCTCCCGGAACGGTAGATGCTGCATATCGAGGCGAGCTTCAATGCATTGTGATTAATCACGATCCTAAAGAAGCGGTCACTTTCAAACGCGGCGACCGAATTGCACAATTGGTGTTTCAACAGGTAGAACGAGCAGAGTTTATTGAGGTCTCCGATCTACCTGGATCTGGTCGCGGTGCAGATGGATTTGGATCTACAGGACGGCAATGAACGAAGATCGGGAGAAGATTGTTTCCGCCTTCGGTGGCAAAAAAGGGTTGATTGATTCTGGAATCCCATCCATTATCTTTCTCGTAGTCTTTAATCTCAAAGATAATTTGCATGATGCGCTCATTGCATCACTTTCGGTTTCAGCGGTCATTACCATTATTCGACTCCTGAGCAGGAGCACTCTCCAACACGCCATCAGTGGATTTATCGGCGTATTTATTTGTGCGTGGTTTGCAAATCGCACTGGAAATGCCGCAGATGTTTATGTACCCAGCCTCTGGAAAAATCTCGGATTCGGTTTGCTCTACCTGATTGCAAATATTGCTGGTTGGCCCATCATCGGACTCGTACTTGGACCAATTTTGGGTGAAAATTTATTGTGGCGCCACGATCCAGTTCGTAAAGCCGCTTATATCCGCGCAGGATGGTTGTGGGTGGGAATGTTCTTCGGTCGCTTGGCTATTCAATACCCAATTTATAAGAGCGGTAATGTCAATTTACTGGGTACCGTTAATTTAGGGCTGGGATATCCGCTCTATCTCGCAGTTGTCTATGGAACTTGGTTGATTATCAAGCAGGTTCCGACTACTAAACCTAATTAACCGATGAGGCAGTTTTTA
>CAZMBG010000032.1:0-9619 GCA_964564615.1 uncultured Candidatus Planktophila sp. | reverse complement strand
CGCGCAGATTTACTTCGTAAGGCGATGGGTAAGAAGAATAAAGAGATTCTTGATAAGGAATATATCCCCTTTGAAGCCGGCATGAAGGCAAATGGTTTCTCTGAGAAGGCGATTAAACGCCTGTGGGAAGTTTTGATTCCATTCTCCGATTACGCCTTCAACCGGGCACACTCGGCTGGGTATGGAGTCGTTTCATTTTGGACTGCATATCTAAAAGCTAATTACCCGACAGAATATATGGCAGCGCTTTTAACTTCTGTTCGTGATGATAAAGATAAGTCGGCGCTCTATTTATCCGAATGTAGACGAATGGGCATTCGTGTACTTCCACCCGATGTCAATGAGTCAGATGCTGAGTACACACCGCGCGGAGATGATATTCGCTTTGGATTGGCAGCAATTCGAAATGTAGGTGAGGGAGTAGTCGCATCAATTAAAGCTGCCCGTGAAAGCAAAGGTGCATTTACCTCTTTTAACGACTTCCTATCCAAGGTCGATGCCTCAGTGTGCAATAAGAAGACAATCGAATCCCTCATTAAGGGCGGAGCCTTTGACTCCTTCCACCATTCCCGTAAAGGCCTTCTCGCAATTCACTTGGAAGCCATTGATTCAGTAATTGAATCTAAACGAGCAGAAGCAATTGGACAGTTCGATCTCTTCGGTGGCGAATCCAGTGTGGAAGCTCCGGGCCTTGAGATTGAGATTCCAGATGGCGAATGGGATAAAGGCACTCTGCTCACTTTTGAACGTGAATTCTTGGGGCTCTATGTCTCCGACCACCCACTACTTGGAGTTGAGCATATTTTGCGCTCCCATGCCGATGTTGGAATTAGCGAACTTCTCGATGAGGGTACAACTGAAGGAATAGTCACAATCGCCGGTCTCATTACGAGCGTTCAACGCAAAGTCTCACGACAAGGCGCGTCTTGGGCTGTAGTCACAGTTGAGGATTTAGAAGGTGCTATCGAAGCGCTCTTCTTCTCCAATACATACAATCAATATTCGCTCTCACTTGTTGAAGATAGAGTTGTGGCTATTCGTGGACGCTTCACTCGAACTGACGAGCAAGCACGATTTACAGCGATCGAGATGAAGTTGCCAGATATTTCCCAAGGCACTAGTGGTCCACTGGTCATAACCATCCCATCGAGCTACGTAACGCCGCCGGTAGTAGAGAAATTAAAAGAGGTCCTCCATTCACATCCGGGCAAGCGTGAGGTCCATCTCAATTTGCTCGAAAATGAAATGGCCACGACCTTGCGTGTCGGAATATTGGTCACTTCCTCGCCAAGCCTCAGCGCAGATCTCAAAGCGCTATTAGGCGCTGACTGTTCGATATCTGGTTAAATCGGTCGCATCGACTTTCGCTTGCAAAGTAGAATAGGCGAGTGCTGCGCCGCCTTGATCTTCGTGGGAAGACTCTGACCAAGAGTCAGTATCAGCGCGAGCTTCCACGAGCAACTCTCGATGTCGAATCAGCGATGGCAACCATCGCGCCAATTTTGGATCGAGTAAAGACTGGTGATGAGTCAGATCTCATCGCCCTTGCCACTGAATTTGATGGCGTCACTCCTGCAACGATTAGAGTGCCACAACAAGCTCTGACTGATGCGCTAGCAAATCTTGATCCACAAGTACGAGCCGCGCTCGAACTCTCAGCGGAAAGAATTCGCACTGTCCACCTTGCGCAAAAGCGTCAGCCACATCGCGTTGATGTAGTTGACGGTGGCAGCGTAGAAG
Source organism: uncultured Candidatus Planktophila sp. (assembly GCA_964564615.1). Taxonomy (GTDB): domain Bacteria; phylum Actinomycetota; class Actinomycetes; order Nanopelagicales; family Nanopelagicaceae; genus Planktophila. Next base: position 7,879 of record CAZMBG010000032.1, on the reverse strand, counting down.
AGAGATGGATTCCAGTCGATCGCGTCGGGCTCTATGTTCCAGGCGGGCGAGCGGTCTACCCATCTTCAGTGCTCATGAATGTTATTCCGGCTCAAATCGCTCAGGTTCCATCCATTGCAGTTGCTTCACCACCACAAGCGAGCAATAACGGATTACCGCATCCAACTATTTTGGCGGCGTGTGCGCTACTAGGAATTACTGAAGTTTATGCGATAGGTGGCGCACAAGCGATTGCACTCTTTGGATATGGAATGGATGGCATCTGCGAAAAGTGTGATGTGGTGACCGGTCCCGGCAATATTTATGTAGCTGCAGCTAAACGAGCCTTGCGCGGAATTATCGGCATTGATTCTGAAGCGGGCCCAACTGAAATTGCCATTGTGGCTGATAACTCTGCAATCGCGTCAGATGTAGCAGCAGATCTCATTAGCCAAGCCGAGCACGATGTCATCGCTGCGGCAGTCTTGATTACCGATTCAGAGCAACTCATTGACGATGTGCAATCTGAACTGCAAAAACGAGTCGCCACAACTAAGCATTCAGAGCGAATTCAGACTGCACTTACAGGTATTCAATCAGCCGCAGTTTTAGTTTCAGATATTCAACAAGCCCTCGATGTCGCAAATGCGTATGCGGCGGAACACTTAGAGATTCAGACTCTTAATGCCCGCAAAGATGCCGCCCAGATTCGTAATGCAGGTGCTGTCTTTATTGGTCGATTCTCACCAGTTTCACTCGGCGACTACTCGGCTGGCTCAAACCACGTTCTTCCAACTGGTGGATGCGCCTGTCACAGCAGTGGGCTTTCGGTGCAAACATTTCTTAAGGGTCTGCACTACATTGAGTATTCTGAAGCCGCCTTTACTGATATCGCGTCTACTGTTATCACTTTGGCACAATCTGAAGATTTGCCGGCACACGGCCAAGCTATGTCGGCCAGGTTTGAGAAGCTATGAGCACTCAATGGCCATCGTGGTTGCCGCTTTCTGATCGGCTTCGTTCACTATCAGCTTACGGAGCGCCGCAGGTTCCAGCAGATGCAGTGTTAAATACCAATGAAAATCCCTACTCACTTTCACCGGAGTTGGCCAAGGCCATCGCAACTCGAATTGAAGCGGTCGCAGGTGGGCTCAATCGTTACCCTGATCGGGATGCCGTCGTTTTACGGAGCGAGCTCGCCACCTTTATCAATCAACTTTCCGCAACCAACTTTACATTCGCGAACATTTGGGCAGCGAATGGAAGTAATGAAATTATCCAATCACTCTTCTTAGCATTCGGTGATGGTGGAGCTATTGGATTCACACCTTCTTATTCAATGCATCCTTTGATTGCTAGAGTCACAAATACCAACTGGATTGAAGGAAGACGCAATGATGATTTTTCGCTTGATGTAGATATTGCAATAGAGCAGATAAAAATCCATCAGCCTTCCCTCACCTTCATCACGACTCCTAATAATCCAACTGGTTCAATTGTCACGCTGGCTGAAATCGAGCGATTGGCACAATCTGTATCAGGTTTACTTGTTATCGATGAGGCATATGCGGAATTTTCTGATGAGAAATCAGCGGTGACATTGATTGATAAGTACCCTCACATCGTAGTTATACGCACCATGAGTAAAGCATTTTCATTTGCGGGCGTGCGACTCGGCTACCTTGTAGCGCACCATTCGGTTATCGAATCTATGTTTCTGGTCCGTCTGCCATATCACCTATCTGCAATCACTCAAGCTGCGGCGGAAGTTGCGCTTCACTACAAAGATCAATTGCTCGGCAATGTCGATGCGCTTCGATCCAATCGCGAGAAGGTGCGCGCTGCGTTAGAGCAACTAGGACTTAGCGTTGTACCAAGCAAGGGTAACTTCCTATTATTCTCAGGATTTGAACTTCCCGCGCATGAACTCTGGACATTACTTCTAAAAGAAGGCGTTCTGATTCGTGATGTGGGATTATCAGGTTACTTAAGAGTGACCATCGGCAGCGACGCCGAAAATACGCTATTCCTATCGGCCATAACGCGCGCGCTGGGTAAATAAAGGAGCCACCATGAGACATTCTCGGATTGAACGCACAACCAAAGAGTCAAGTGTGCTCGTTGACCTTACCCTCGATGGGTCTGGCCAAATTTCAGTCGATACCGGCGTGCCATTCTTTGATCACATGATGTCTCAACTAGGAAAACACTCAGGATTTGATCTCACCATCAAGACAAGTGGTGATGTCGATGTTGATTCTCACCATACTGTTGAAGATACATCGCTGGCTTTTGGTACTGCGCTTCGGGAGGCGCTAGGAGATAAAGTTGGAATTCGCCGTTTCGGTGATGCCATGGTTCCGCTCGATGAAGTTCTAGTTCAGGCAGCGGTAGACCTCTCTGGCCGTCCATATCTTGTGCACCGGCAGCCAGAGATTGTTGAGTTAATCGGCACCTTTGATACCACTCTAGGACGTCATATCTGGGAGTCGATTGTTGCGGAAGCTCGCATCGCGCTGCACGTACGAGTTTTAGAAGGTCGTAATGCTCACCACGTCTTTGAAGCACAATTTAAAGCAGTGGCGCGGGCACTTCGCGATGCAGTGACAGTTGATAACCGAGTGGCAGGTATTCCATCGACTAAGGGCACGCTCTAAATAATCGTGTCTGCGCTCGTTATTCTCGATTACGGTTCTGGCAATCTTCGTTCTGCGCATCGAGCCTTTGAACACACGGGTCGAGAAGTCATAGTTACCAGCGATTTTGAGGTTGCTCTCAATGCACCCGCACTCGTTGTCCCGGGTGTTGGAGCATTCGGTGCGTGTATGCGTGGGTTGCAATCTATTCGTGGCGATGAAATTGTGCGCCAGCGTCACCAAAGTGGACTTCCGACGATGGGAATTTGTGTCGGAATGCAGATTTTCTTTCAATTGGGTATTGAACACGGAGCTCATGCTGGCGTTGGAATTTGGCCAAGTACCGTTGAAAAACTTGATGCGCCGATCTTGCCGCATATGGGATGGAATACCGTCAACGCAGCGCCACAAAGCACGCTCTTTAAAGGAATAGCAGACCAATCTTTTTATTTTGTTCATTCATTTGCAGTGCGGAATTTACAAGGGCTTACTGGCGCACTATCCACGAGCAATCACGGGGGTGCCTTCCTAGCCGCTATCGAAGATGGTGCGTTTGTCGCTACTCAATTCCATCCAGAGAAATCTGGTGAAGCAGGTCTACAGTTGATTCAGAATTGGGTGGATTCGTTATGAGTTACTTGCAATTACTTCCAGCAGTCGATGTTAAAGATGGTAGAGCAGTTCGATTAGTGCAAGGTGAGCTCGCTGCTACAACTCATTATGGTGCTCCGCTGGAAGCAGCGCTTGACTTCCAAAGTGCAGGAGCGGAGTGGATCCATTTGGTAGATCTCGATGCTGCATTTGGTACCGGCAGCAATGCCGAGCTATTAGCCGAAGTTATCGGGAAACTGGATATCCATGTCGAACTATCTGGCGGTATTCGTGATGACCAATCACTGCGTCGAGCTATGGCCACCGGCGCACGACGAATCAATCTTGGAACTGCGGCGTTGGAAAATCCAGAATGGACATCACGGGCAATTGCAGAATATGGCGATCGCATTGCAGTGGGACTTGATGTGCGTGGCCATACCTTGGCCGCGCGCGGATGGACGCAAGAAGGCGGCAATTTATTTGAAGTCTTGGAACGGCTCGACCGCGATGGCTGCGCGCGCTATGTTGTCACCGATGTGAAGAAAGATGGCACACTTCAAGGCCCTAATCTTGAATTACTTCGTGAGGTTTGTACAGCAACAACTAAGCCAGTTGTTGCATCCGGTGGAGTTTCATCTCTTGCAGATCTCACTGCACTCTCTTCTCTCATCGATATCGGAGTGGAAGGTGCGATAGTCGGTAAGGCGCTGTACGCCGGAGCGTTTACCTTAGAAGAAGCACTCACTCTTACACGCGGTGAACGATGACGCTTTCTGTGCGGATTATTCCCTGCCTTGATGTCACCGATGGTCGAGTTGTTAAAGGCGTTAATTTCACCAACTTAATCGATGCTGGAGATCCGGTAGAGATGGCGGCGCTCTATAACGCTGAAGGCGCAGATGAGCTTACCTTCCTCGATATTTCAGCAAGTTCATCGGGTCGCGAAACCACTCTTGATGTCGTTCGAAAAACTGCCGAGCAAGTCTTCATTCCGCTCACCGTCGGAGGCGGGATCCGCTCGGTAGCAGATGTTGATCGATTACTGCGGGCTGGCGCCGATAAGGTCTCCATTAATACGGCTGCCATCGCTCGACCACAACTCATTGCAGAGATTGCAGATCGCTTTGGTTCTCAAGTTTTAGTGCTCTCAGTGGATGCGCGCAGAGCTCGCACTGAATCTGGATTCGAAGTTACGACCCACGGTGGGCGCGAATCAGCCGGTCTCGATGCATTTAAATGGGTAGAACAAGCCTGCCAGTTAGGTGTTGGTGAAATTCTCCTCAACTCAATGGATGCTGATGGGACCCGAGCCGGTTACGACATTGGCATGATTACTGCAGTGCGGGCCATCTCAACTGTGCCACTTATCGCAAGTGGCGGAGCTGGTGCTCGTGAAGATTTTGCAGCTGCCCTTGATGCCGGTGCCGATGCGCTCCTAGCAGCCAGTGTTTTTCACTTTGGGAGCCATCGCATCTCAGAGATTAAGAATTATCTCGATGGTAGCGGTTATCCGGTACGCAAAGCCATAGGTAAGTAAGGCAGAATAGCGATATGGAGATGCAGGAAATCAACGCCTTGATGAAGGATGGTGTTGAACTCATTCCTGCGATTGCGCAAGATGCACATACCGGCGAAGTCTTAATGTTGGCATATATGAATCGAGAGTCGCTACACATTACGCTCGAAACAGGACGTGCTACCTACTGGTCGCGGAGCCGCAATGAGTTGTGGGAGAAAGGCGCTACATCAGGCCACACGCAGAAGGTAATTTCGATTGCACTCGACTGCGATGGCGATGCGCTTTTATTGAAAGTCGAACAAACTGGCGCTGCATGTCACACCGGTGATCGCACCTGCTTTCACAGACCACTAGGCAGATAAATGCAATTAACTGAATTTCGCGAATATGCGACCTCGCACAATGTGATTCCGGTTTATCGTAAAGTATTGGCTGACGGTCACACGCCGCTCACAATCTATAAGAAATTAGCAAAAAATAGCCCAGGTACTTTTCTCTTGGAGTCTGCCGAACACGGGGGAGCCTGGTCGCGATATTCATTTATCGGCGTACATAGCCAGACTACCCTTACCGAAAAAGATGGAGCAGCGGTGTGGATCGGCACCCCTCCACAAGGCGTACCTATCGGAATGGATCCGCTTACCGCTCTCACTCAAGCTGTCGCTCACCTTAAGACGCCGGTGATTGATGGACTACCTCCGCTGACAGGTGGACTCGTGGGATATATGAGCTATGACGCGGTTCGTCGATTAGAGACATTACCTCAGCTAGCTGTTGACGATCTTCATCTTCCGGAAATTGCCTTTATGTTAACGAGTGATCTCGCAGTCTTTGATCACAGTAATGGAGTTGTGACCTTAATTGCCAATGCCATCAATTGGGATGGTTCCGATGATCGGGTAGATGAAGCTTTTGCCGATGCACAGTCTCGATTGAATCGGATGTTTGCCGATCTTGAGCAGCCATCAGCTGGCGATATCTTTGATCTGCCGGGTGTCATTGCGCCGCGCTACGAGCGCAATATTTCAGAATCTGATTTCTTGGCGAAAGTACTAGTGGCTAAAGAGGAGATTAAGAGCGGCGAAGCGTTCCAAATCGTGCTCTCTCAGCGATTTACGACACCGTGTGACATTGATGCACTCGATGTCTATCGAGCTCTTAGACTCAGTAATCCAAGCCCTTATATGTATCTCTTTAGATTTGCTGGTGGAATTGATGTTGTTGGGTCTAGTCCAGAAGCGCTGGTCAAAGTCACCGGGCGGGAAGTTATGGTGCATCCAATTGCTGGCACCCGAAAGAGGTCGCACAGCGTTGAAGAAGATATTCGAATCGGCGAAGAACTTCTCGCCGACCCGAAGGAACGCGCCGAACATTTAATGCTGGTCGATCTTGGTCGTAACGATATTGGGCGCGTCTGTACACCTGGCACGGTAGAGGTCGTCGACTTTATGCATATCGAACGCTATTCACACGTGATGCATATTGTTTCGACGGTAGTAGGGCAACTCTCTGAATATTTTCAACCGATCGAAGCGCTCTTTTCGGTCTTTCCAGCTGGCACATTATCGGGTGCGCCTAAACCAAGAGCGATGGAGATTATTGAAGAACTCGAACCAACTCGTCGCGGACTTTACGGCGGCACTATTGGGTACTTTGATTTCACTGGAAATATAGATACCTGCATTGCGATTAGAACAGCGCTCATCAAGGATGGAAAAGCCTATGTTCAAGCTGGAGCAGGAGTGGTGGCAGATTCAGACCCAGCGAGTGAGAACCAAGAGTGCATTAATAAAGCAGCAGCGGTGCTTGGTGCTATTGCTACAGCGCACGCAATGAGAGGTAAATAGGAGTTTCTGATGTGGAAATTTAATCTCTCACTTGTATTAGTTGCAATTATCGCAATCACCATTAGTCGCAAGATACGTCTCTCTCAGCGATATGAACGAAACAAACGCGAACTTTCACCGTGGAAAGCTCTTGATCAAGGTATTGATCCAACAGACGAGGAACGTCGATGAGTGTGCTCGACTCCATTATCGAAGGTGTGCGTGAAGATTTAGAGGCGCGCCGCCAACCGCTGGCTCGCGTTTTAGCGCAGATCTCCGATGCGCCACCAGTTATTGACGTTCATCCTCGTTTAATTGCTCACCCGATGAATGTCATCGCTGAAGTAAAGCGATCTTCACCAAGTAAAGGTGCGCTAGCTCCCATTACCGATCCGGCAGATTTGGCGAGAAAATATCAAAGTGGAGGAGCTGCGGCGATATCGGTTTTAACTGAACGGCGGAGATTTGGTGGCAGTTTAGAAGATTTGGTTTCTGTGAGATCTGCTGTTTCAATACCAGTACTTCGAAAAGAATTTATGATTGATGAATACCAGTTCTATGAAGCGCGAGCAGCGGGCGCAGATGTAGTTCTACTCATAGTTGCTGCCCTTTCGAAGAATCAACTGAAGGATTACTTTGATCTCGCAACCGAGTTAGGTATGGCATCCATCATTGAAGTTCATACCGAAGCTGAGTTAGAAGATGCACTCGACATCAATCCTCGAATCGTTGGAGTCAACTCACGTAATTTAAAGACTTTAGAAATTGACTTAAGCTATTTCGAAAAATTAATCCCACAGATTCCGCGTGACATCATTGCCATAGCTGAATCCGGGATATCCAGTAAGGATGAAGTGAGTAAAGCGCACGCATGGGGTGCTCGGGCCATCTTGGTAGGTGAGACGCTAGTGAAATCGGCCGATCCAATTCGCGCCATCGGTGAGTTGAGTCAGTTATAGGATGGCGATATGAGCGAAGCATTTGACGGACACTTTGGTCCGTATGGTGGTCGATTTGTACCAGAAGCGCTCATTGGTGCGCTCGATCAACTCGATGCCGCTTACCGAGCAGCTGCCGTAGATTCAGAATTTCAGGCAGAGCTAGCAGAACTTCATCGCACCTATACCGGTCGTCCGAGCATTCTCACAGAAGCAAAACGATTCTCCGAATTTGCCGGAGGCGCGCGCATCTTTTTAAAACGGGAAGATCTCAATCACACTGGTAGCCATAAGATTAATAATGTTTTAGGACAAGCGCTCTTAACTAAGAAGATGGGCAAGAAGCGCATCATCGCCGAAACTGGCGCTGGACAACATGGAGTTGCA
>CAZMBG010000031.1:0-10133 GCA_964564615.1 uncultured Candidatus Planktophila sp. | reverse complement strand
TTGCCTTCCATGCGCACCTTGCCGGCGGCTTTCGCTTCAGCCATAGAGCCAGCTGCCATGAGGTCGTCGAATGAAACGATTTCAGCTTTGATAAATCCCTTTTGAAAATCGGTGTGAATAACACCAGCTGCTTGTGGCGCGGTATCACCTTTATGAATTGTCCAGGCGCGCGCCTCTTTTGGCCCAGCTGTTAAATATGTCTGCAGCCTCAAAGTGTCGAAGCCAACCCGGGCCAGTGTTGCTAGCCCAGGTTCAGTGAGCCCCACCGCCTCTAATAATTCAAGCGCATCTTCATCTGAGAGTTCAGCAAGTTCTGCCTCAGTTTTAGCATCCAGGAAAATTGCTTCTGCAGGTGCAACTAAGGCTGCTAATTTTGCACGCAACTCTTGATCGGCAAGTTCTGCCGCATCCACGTTAAAGACATAGAGAAATGGTTTTGCCGTTAAGAGATGGAGATCATGGAGAAGAGTGAGATCAAGGGCAGATGTTGAGAGTGGCTTACCTGATTGCAGATGGCTTTCGGCGGCCTTTACCGCTTCAAGTACTGCACCTTTTGTCTTATCGGTGCGCGCCTCTTTCTCTAACCGAGGAATAGCTTTCTCGATGGTCTGTAAATCAGCGAGCGCTAATTCAGTATTAATTGTCTCGATGTCGCTCGATGGGTCGACTCGTCCATCGACGTGCACAACATCGCCATCGGTAAAGACTCGAATTACTTGGCAGATGGCATCAGTCTCGCGAATATTGGCGAGAAACTTATTGCCGAGGCCAGCTCCTTCTGAAGCGCCTTTCACAATTCCGGCGATATCTACGAATTCAACCGCTGCAGGAAGTAATTTCTCAGATCCAAAGATTGCTGCCAACTTTGCTAATCGCTCATCGGGAACGCCGACAATTCCAACATTGGGTTCGATGGTGGCGAATGGATAATTAGCTGCCAAGACATTGTTCTTGGTGAGGGCGTTAAAAAGCGTTGATTTTCCAACGTTAGGAAGGCCGACGATACCGATGGAGAGGCTCATAGGCTAAGAGTACGGGGAGCGCTCTTTTCTATGAAATCCCGCTGCAATGTGAGACCACTTACCTCATTCCATCAATCTGTCACCGGGTACTGCAAGGATATTCCCATGATTGATGCGGTAGTAATTATTGTGGTTCTAGTAGTTGGCTTGTTTATTGGTCTGGCGCTGGGATTGAAATTTGGTAAATCCGCTAGTGGCTCTCCTGACCAGACTCTCGTCATTGCAGAGTTACGTTCGCAGCTCGAGACCACCAAAGCTGAGTTTGATAATTACCGCACCGCCAATTCGGAGGCAAAAGTTTTGCAGACCGAACTGAAAGCGATGAAAGATACCGTTGAGAGTCTGCGCGCTCAATCTTCAAACGCAAATCTCCAACGCACAGAAGCTGAGACCGCGCTCAAGACGCTTTTATCAACCATGCAACAAAGTACCGATGCCCAAGTTATCGAGACTCGCAAAATTGCTGGCGCACTTACTAATTCTCAGAGCCGCGGCAAGTTCGGCGAGGCAAAACTTGAGCGTTTGCTCGAACTCGCTGGCCTTATCAACGGCATTCATTACGACACCCAAGAATCCACCACTGATTCAGATTCATCAGGTATTCCAGATGTCACAGTCAATCTACCTGGCGATACCAAAATTTTTATCGACTCAAAATTTCCATTCCGCGACTTCTTCGATGCGCTAGAAAATGAACCTGGCGCCGATCGCGATGCCAAGCTAGCCGACCACGTTGAAAAGTTAAAGGGCCACATCACAACACTGACAAAGCGCAAGTATCACAATTCGGAGAGCTCGCCAGATTTTGTGGTGATGTTCCTTCCCTTTGATTCACTTCTCTCCGAAGCGCTCCGTATCGATCCAAAAATTCAAGATTTCGCCTTTGATAAACAAGTCACTCTGGCCACTCCAGGCACGATGTTGGCCCTCCTTCACGCAACTGCGCTCGTTTTCCGCCGCTCAGAATTGGCTCACAATGCCCACGATATTAAAGAGGTGGCTAAGAAGTTCCTCAATGACATTACCTCGCTCCATTCCAAAATCGTCACACTTGGAAAAGCTGTCAACACACTTAATAAGGCATATGAAGATGTCATTCCTACCGCCGAGAAGACCGTTCTCTCCCCAGCCCGCAAAATTCGTGATCTCGGAATCTCCGGAGATGCCGAGAAGTTGAAGCTCACCTATCCGGAAGCGCCTGGTGATGTGCGCCAATTACGTGGATATGATGCCAATGAAGATATTGTTGATGCTGAAGAGATAGCGACCAATGAGGAAAGTGAAAAATGAAAGATAAGTTGCCAAAGATCCCTGGCCCTGGTCTGAAGAAAGAAGGCATCCTTGTCCTTCAAATTTTCTTTATCGCCTTCTTCACCATTGTTGAGACCTCTCTTCGCGGCGGACCAGGAGTCATCTCGGGTCTGATCTTGATTCTTACCACCTTCGGCGCAGTTGCATATGGTCGTATCGGTACCCGCTATGTCGCCGCCGTGACCCCACCATTGGCCTATGCCGCAACCGTCTTGATATTTACTATTCTTAAAGTAGGCGTGAAGCCATCTAAATTAGGCGTCGAATTTCTGGCATCGCTCGCGAGCGTTGCTCCCTATCTTCTGATTGCCGCACTCTACGGCTGGTACCAATTCCTCAATGAAAAAGCGAAGAAACGGCCACCGAAGAAACCAGCTCCTAAAGCACCAGCATCACAAGCGCGCGCTGCTTAATTTTTATCCCAGAAATCCGCGATGATCTTGGCGGTCGCCGCTGGTTGATCCTCATTTGGGCAGTGGCCCGCATCGGCTATGACATTAATCTGTGCCTTGAGTATCTCCGCCATTTCAAGCTGCATCGAGAATGGCCAGGAATCATCATTTTCACCATAGAAAACATGTGCGGCAATCTTGGTAGCGGCAATTTCCGGAACCACACTGGTGAAGTGGATCAACTCTTCTGCATGCGTTAATACCGAACGTAAATCACTTGCCAACCAACGCGCCTTCATCAGTGGGTAGCGAGGGTGTGCTTGAAAATTACTATCAAGATAGCTATCCCAAATTTCATTCATACTTTTTCCAACAAATTCATCACGAGCCATTATTGGAAAATCTGGTTGTGGTCGCGCCGCCGGTCCAGAGCACATTAAAGTCAGAGAACGAAAGGTAGTTGGGGCTTGAATAATCGTGCGCTGTGCAATCACACCACCTAAAGAATGGCCAAAGAGATGGGGACGCTCTAACTTAAAAAATTTCACCAACTCAATGACATCGCGCGCAATCGATTGGGTGGAATAGGCATCTGCGCGCAACGAGTGTGGCGATTGATGTTGGCCACGATTATCGAAGGTAATAACGCGATAGCCGCGATCTGCTAGAAGTGGGGCAATAAAATCGAAATCTTCCTTACTTCCAGTAAACCCGTGCACCAAAATTGCATCGCCACGATGGTTATGTGGCAGGTATTCACGAGCGGCAAGTGGCTCACCTTGAATCTCCACCAATTGCATCTCTACCTGCATCGTCATCGGTAGCTTTAATTCTGCTGAGGTTTTATGGGGCGCAGCTCTTTAGGGAGTGCAAATATCAGTGACTCTTCCGAGGCGCGTACTTCCTCTTGATCGTGATAACCATGCACTTCTAACCACTTCAACAAATCCTTAACTAATATCTCTGGAACTGAGGCTCCACTTGATACGCCAATTGTGCAGACGTTCTCTAGCCACTCTTCCTTCGCCTCACTGGCATAGTCGATGAGATAAGCCGCCTTAGCGCCGTATTCGAGCGCAACTTCAACTAATCGAACAGAGTTGGATGAATTTGTAGAACCTACAACGAGTACTAAATCTGATTGGGGTGCAATTTGTTTAATTGCCTCTTGCCGATTCTGGGTTGCATAGCAAATGTCATCGGATGGTGGATTGGCAATATCTGGAAAACGATCGCGCAGGATTCCAACTGACTGCATCGTCTCATCGACGCTTAGAGTGGTTTGCGAGAGCCAGACTAATTTCTTTCCGGGTGTCGGCTGGACGGTGCGAGCTCCTTCAAGGCCATCAACTACACGAACCTTTCCAGGAGCTTCACCTGCGGTGCCCTCAACTTCTTCATGGCCTTCATGGCCAATTAATAAAATTTCCGTATCGTCATCAACAAATCGCTTTACTTCATTATGCACTTTAGTGACGAGTGGACAGGTGGCATCGATGGTGCGCAAATTGCGAGCTGCCGCCTCAGCATGCACCGCCGGCGATACACCGTGTGCCGAGAAGACAACGGTCTGACCTTCTGGCACTTGATCGGTCTCATTGACGAAGATGACGCCTTTCTGTTCCAGGCTTGAGACAACATGTTTATTATGAACAATCTCTTTGCGAACATAGAGCGGCGTTCCGTACAGCTCAATCGCCTTCTCTACCGCTGCGACCGCTCGGTCGACGCCGGCGCAATAACCACGCGGAGCTGCAATCAGTACTTTCTTGCCTGAAGTCATGGCTGCAGTCTATTAGCCTTGGGCACATGCTCGACAATTCGCCAGAGTCCCCCGCGTCAGTGCGCTTTGTCACCGAAGGAATTAAGGCCCATATCGAAAAACTCGGTGCCATCTGGATGGAAGGCGAGGTCGCACAGCTGACAGAGCGAAGTGGCGCGACTGCTTACATTCGACTCAAAGATCTCACCAACGATATGTCTATCTCGGTGAGCGTCTATAAAAATGTACTCGCCTCTATTAAACCGCTCTCGGAGAATGCTCGCATCGTAGTTCTGGCAAAACCATCGTGGTATGTAAAAAATGGTTCGCTCTCTATGCAAGCTAGTGAAATTCGCGAAGTTGGTGTCGGTGAATTGCTGGCCCGGCTAGAAGCGTTGAAAAATAAGTTGGCTGCCGAAGGTCTCTTTGATTCGGATCGCAAGATTGAGCTACCGCTCTTGCCACATAAAGTTGGCATTATCTGCGGCAAAAATACCGACGCTGAGAAAGATGTTGTAGAGAATGCAAAACGTCGGTGGCCAGCTGTTCAATTTGTTATCCGAGAAGTGACGGTTCAGGGAAATAAAGCGGTCAATGAAGTTTCGGCAGCACTGGCAGAGCTTGAAGCCAACCCAGAGGTTGATGTCATTGTTATTACTCGCGGCGGTGGCTCCTTTGAAGATCTACTTCCTTTTAGCGATGAAAGTTTGATCCGCTTAGCCGCCTCATGTCAGACCCCCATCGTCAGCGCTATTGGCCACGAGAAGGATGCGCCGCTACTTGATTTGGTAGCTGACTATCGTGCATCCACTCCCACTGATGCCGGAAAACGGATCGTCCCAGATATCGCGCAGGAAATTGCTGATATCGCCAAACTCCAAGAACGAGCTCTGCGGGCGCTCATCAATCGAGTGGAAAGTGAAAGTACTTTTATTACCCAATTGATGTCTCGTCCAATTATGAGAGACCCATCTGTTTTTGTAACTACCCGTACCGAAGAGTTAACGGGGCTTCGCGATCGCGCTCTGCGCAGCTTTACCGCAACTATTGATGCCGAAGGTAAAGAGCTCAAAGCAATTACCGCGCATTTACGTTCGCTCTCTCCACAGTCGACTTTAGATCGTGGCTACTCAGTTGTCCGAACTGCAAGTGGTGACGTCGTGCGCGATCCGAAAAATCTCAAGAAAGGCGACCAATTGCACATCAAGGTCGCTAAGGGCGAAACTGCCGCAACCGTTAATTGAGAGTAGATTTAAGCCATGGCCGATAAGAAACTCTCATATGAAGCAGCGCGTGATGAATTAGCTGAGATTGTTGAATCGCTTGAAGATGGCAGCGCCACTCTGGAAGAGTCGCTCAAACTCTGGGAGCGAGGCGAGGAGTTAGCCAAGATCTGTCAGGAGTGGCTCGACGGCGCAAAGGCGAAAATCGCCAATGCAAAGAAGGTGGCAGAGTAAATGTCTCCACAATTTTCATATTCAGATTTACTGCCATTAGGTGAAGATAAAACTACCTATCGCCTACTTGGTAAAGACGGTGTCAGCACTGTGCAGCTCGGAGATCGTGAATTCCTTCAGGTCGAACCAGAAGCGCTCGCGCTATTAACCGAAACTGCAATTCACGATATTTCGCATTACCTTCGTCCTGATCATTTAGCGCAATTAGCCAATATTCTGAAAGATCCAGAGAGCTCTCCTAATGATCGTTTTGTCGCGCTCGATCTATTGAAGAATGCCAATATCGCCGCAGGTGGTGTGCTGCCAATGTGCCAGGACACCGGTACCGCACTTGTCATGGGCAAGAAAGGCCAGCACGTACTAACAACTTCTAAAGATGAAGTTGCAATTTCAGAGGGTGTATACAACGCCTATACCAATCTCAATCTCCGTTACTCGCAGATGGCACCAGTGACAACATGGGAAGAGAAGAACACTGGCAATAACTTGCCGGCTCAAATAGAAATCTATGCTGACTCAGATCACCAGGATGAATACAACTTTCTCTTTATCGCCAAAGGTGGTGGAAGTGCTAACAAGTCATATCTCTATCAAGAGACAAAGGCGGTTTTAAATCCAGCCTCGTTTATCAATTGGCTCGATGACAAGTTACGTTCACTCGGAACTGCCGCCTGTCCGCCATATCACTTGGCAATTGTTATCGGTGGCACCAGCGCTGAACACACAGTAAAGACCGCCAAACTCGCCTCTACCCATTATCTCGATGGCATGCCAACAAGTGGCGATGCAGTTACTGGCCACGGATTCCGTGATCTCGAATTAGAGCAGCAAGTGCTCGAACTGACTCGCACCCTCGGTATTGGCGCACAATTTGGCGGCAAGTACTTCTGCCACGATGTTCGTGTTATCCGCTTGCCACGTCACGGTGCTTCGCTGCCGATTGCAATCGCCGTTTCTTGTTCGGCTGACCGACAAGCAAAAGGCAAGATCACTAAGGATGGCATCTTCCTCGAGCAGCTCGAACGTGACCCTGCACGATTTATGCCTGATACCACCGATGAACATTTAGATGATGTGGTCGTCAATATCGATCTCAATCAACCCATGGATGCAATTCGCGCTGAGCTCTCAAAGTACCCAGTGAAGACTCGAGTCTCCCTCACTGGCACCATTGTGGTGGCGCGCGATATTGCACACGCCCGCATTAAAGCCATGCTCGATGAAGGTAAGGCGATGCCGGATTACATGAAAAATCACTGTATCTACTATGCAGGTCCGGCCAAGACGCCAGCTGGATATGCATCGGGATCTTTTGGGCCAACCACTGCTGGACGTATGGATTCATATGTGGAGTACTTCCAGGCTAACGGCGGTTCGCACGTGATGCTGGCTAAAGGCAATCGCTCTCAAGCAGTCACCGATGCTTGTGCAAAGCACGGCGGTTTCTATCTCGGATCTATCGGCGGACCAGCTGCGCGTTTGGCGCAAGATTGCATTAAGAAGGTTGAAGTTCTCGACTTTGAAGACCTTGGGATGGAAGCGGTCTGGAAGATTGATGTCGTAGATTTCCCAGCCTTTATTGTGGTCGACGATAAAGGAAATGATTTCTTCGCTGAAACTATGCGCCCAATTACTATTGGTAAAAAGTTTTAGTAGTAGCGAGAGCGCTTAAATTTTGCCCAAGCTCCACATGGAGTCTCGTAGCGATCGGCAATATATGTCAGCCCCCATTTAATTTGAGTGACTGGGTTGGTGCGCCAATCGGTTGAGATAATCTCCATCTTGGTCGCTGGCAGCGCCTGGGCAATTCCATGTGCCCCGGAACGATAGTTATGTGCCTTGTAATTCCAGTGGCTCTCTTTAGTCCAGAGTCGGTTGAGGCAGGAGAACTGTTTCTCACCCCATGCATACTCATCCTTCATAATGGTCTTGGCTACATATTTAGCGCCGGCGACAGAGCGAGCGCGTTCTACCAAAGCTGACATCTTTGCCACCTCAGCCAACTCGGAGACGAGCGGGGTGACGTTCTGGGCGACTGAGAGATCAGGGGCAACGGTGAGGTTGATAGCTGGCTCCGGGAAGTCGAGGCGAGTGGTCATAGGAAATTCAAGACCGTAGGCCGAAGGTTGAGCCGAGGCTAAGAAGAGGAGCGAGGCGATAATCGACCAGATGGCGCCCTGGCTCTTGGCATTTAGGATGCGCTTCATACTCACTTTCTCCTCTCTCTACCTATCTCTTACCGCGGCCGTTCGGCGCGTTGATGGGGTTAGAGTGGCAAGGCAGAGGCCCTGTCGCAAATTTATTTACGCATAAATCGAAAATTCTAAGGAAACCGCCGTTCTGGGGATAAGTAAAAGCGCAGGTCAGAAAGGGGGAAGTCCTAAATGTCCGATTTGTTACTGTGAGATTTAAGGAGCCATTTGAGCGTAGCCGCGACACGCCCAAGGCCAGGCTCAAGGGGTTGGGGTTAAGCGCCCTCGAGGAGATCGGTGACCAGAGCTGCGATCGGTGAGCGTTCAGAACGGGTCAAGGTGACGTGGGCGAAGAGTGGATGGCCCTTTAAGGTCTCGACCACGGCGAAGACGCCGTCGTGGCGGCCGACCCGAAGGTTGTCGCGCTGGGCAATATCGTGGGTGAGCACTACGCGGGAGCCTTGCCCGATTCGAGAGAGGACGGTCAGAAGTACGCCCCGCTCGAGACTCTGGGCCTCATCCACAATCACGAAGGAGTCATGGAGCGACCGACCTCGAATATGGGTCAGCGGCAACACCTCTACCAATCCGCGAGCCATAATCTCCTCAATCACCGCCTCGCTGACGACCGCACCTAAGGTGTCAAAGACCGCCTGCGCCCATGGGGACATCTTCTCGTTTTCACTACCTGGTAAATATCCAAGCTCTTGGCCACCCACGGGATAGAGCGGTCTAAAGATCACTACCTTCTTATGAAGGCGTTTCTCCATCACCGCTTCTAGACCTGCACATAAAGCTAGCGCTGACTTACCGGTTCCTGCCCGTCCGCCGAGAGAGACGATGCCAATGTTTTCATCGAGTAATAAATCGAGCGCAATTCGCTGTTCCGCGCTACGTCCGTGAATTCCAAATGCGTTGCGATCACCTCGCACTAATTGCAATTGCTGGTTATTGGTGACGCGCGCCAAAGCACTTCCCTTTTCAGAGTGCAGCACGATTCCAGTATGAACTGGCAACATATATGCAGATTCGTGATCAGCAAAACCAGTTGCATACAAATCATCAATAACTGAATGTGCAACATCAATCTCTTCAATTCCGGTCCAGCCAGAATCAGATACTAATTCAGCGCGGTATTCCTCGGCTTCAATTCCAACCGAAGAAGCTTTAACTCGAAGTGGTAAATCTTTCGTGACCAGCACTACATCTTTTCCATCTGCCATCAAATTCTTTGCAACTGCCAAGATTCGCGAATCGTTCGAGTTATCTTTCATAAAACTACTTGGCAGCGAAGACATATCTGAGTGATTGAGTTCCACTGCGAGTACGCCACCTTCATCGGTGACCTCCATTGGAGAATCCAATCTGCCATGTTTAATTCGCAAATCATCAAGTGCGCGGAGAGCAGTGCGTGCGAAATATCCCAGCTCTGGATGATCGCGTTTGAGTTCAAGTTCTCCGACAACCACAATCGGAATAATTACTTCGTGCTCTTGGAATTTTGTTAAAGCTCCTGGATCTGCCAGAAGTACGCTGGTATCAATCACATAGGTCTTCACTGAAGTGCGGGCAGAATTCTTTGAGCGAGTTGGCGCTGGAGCCTTGCGTTGTACTGGCACTGGTCTTTGATACCTAACCGGGAAGCGGTGTGGTTATGAAGTTTTGTATAAGAGTAAGTCTCAAGGGCGGGATGAGGGTCGCGACACGCGCGAGCGCGTGGTTTAAGCCCCGAGCCGGCGGTGGCGCTGGGAGTAGGCGCGGAGAGCGCGCAGAAAATCAACCCGGCGGAAATCTGGCCAATAGGCCTCACAGAAGTAGAACTCTGAGAGCGCAGATTGCCATAAGAGGAAACCGCCTAGACGTTGTTCACCCGATGTACGAATGAGAAGTTCTGGATCTGGTTGGCCGGCGGTATAGAGATATTGTGAAATCTCTTCTGCGCTGAGGGCATCGATAGCTTGGTCTAGTGACTTTCCATTCTTTTCTTGCGCAACTAG